>CAYFVA010000154.1:0-5466 GCA_964346265.1 uncultured Desulfobacterales bacterium | reverse complement strand
CCCGGTTTCACCCGGAGGCGGTGGAGAGGGGAATCCGCGCCGTCCGAAACGGAGAGCCGGTCATAACGGACACGGCCATGGCCATGGCCGGGATCCGGAAAAAAATGGCGGAAAGGTTCGGCTGCCGGGTGGAATGCCTTATCAGCCGTGCGGATGTGGTTGAAGCGGCCCGGGAAAAGGATCTGACCCGGGCCGAGGCAGCTGTGGATGCAGCGGTGGAATCTGTTGACAACGGCATATTTGTGGTGGGGAATGCCCCTACGGCCCTGATGCGGCTTCTGGAGCTGGTGCGCCTCGGAAAGGCGGCTCCTTCCCTGATTCTCGGGTTTCCGGTTGGGTTTGTGAACGCGGCTGAATCCAAAGAAGCCCTGCTTTCACTTGATGTACCGTTCATCACCGGCATCGGTAGAAAGGGCGGGTCCAATATCGCGGCGGCCGTGGTGAATGCGCTTTTGATTATGGCTGAAGAGAGGGAAGGATCATGAAAGAAAAAAAAGGGACATTGTACGGGATCGGGGTCGGACCGGGAGACCCGGATCTGATCCCGGTGAAATCCGTTAAAATCCTGGAATCCGTGGATGTGGTGTTCGGGGCGTCTTCCACTAAAAATAAATTCAGTCTGGCAGCTCAAATTGCGGGAAAATATATTCCGGATGATACACAGATGCTCATGCTGCCGTTTCCCATGACAAAGGATGAAGATGCCAAAATCCGGGCCTGGGAGGAAAACGCCCGGCAGATCATCCACGTTTTGGAAAAGGGAAAGGATGCGGCGTTTCTTACGCTGGGCGATACCCTCACCTACTCCACCTTCGGGTATATTCTGAGGGCCGTTCAAAAGCTGGCTCCGGAAATTTCCGTTGTCACTATCCCCGGAATCACATCCTACCAGGCGGCGGCCGCCCGGACCAACACGCCGCTCATGGAGGGGGAGGAATCCCTTCTGATCCTGTCCGGGGTCAACGGTGGATCTCATTTGCGGGAACGATTGACCGCCACGGAGAACGTGGTCTTTCTCAAGGCGTACAAACATGCACAGGATATCGTGGCTGCGGTGGAAGAGGCCGGAATGGTGGAAAACAGCTTCGGCATTTCAAAATGCTGCCGGGCGGATGAAGAGATCATCCGGGATATCCGGGAGTTCAATCACCGGGAACCGGGATACTGGACCTTGATCGTGGCCAAGAAAAAGGGGCCGGATGGCGCGTAAGAAAAGATCTTTGAAAACCCCTCTTGCGGTGAGCGGGACCGTGTCCGCTGTAATGCTGGGGATCGGTTTTTATACGGTGGAGGGGATGACCGGCGGCATATTTTTCGACAAACTTGTGTTTCCCCTTTTGCGGCTTTTGATGTTTATCACCATAGGGCTTTTTGCCGGCCAGATCATCGAGGCGGCCGGTTGGACCCGGTTTCTCGCCTTTGCCGCCCGCCCCCTGTTCAAATTCGGCAGACTCGGAGACCGCTCCTCCGCCGCCTTTATTACGGCTTTTCTTTCCGGAACAACCGCCAACGCCATGCTTGTGGAGTTTTACGAGCAGCGGAAGATCAGCAGGGAAAAGCTGTTTCTCACCAACTTTGTCAACCAGTTTCCCGCCTACTTCCTCCATCTGCCAACCACATTTTTTATTGTGCTTCCGCTCACCGGTCGGGCCGGGATCCTCTATTTTGCGCTCACTTTTGCGGCAACCCTTTTGAGGACCTGCCTTTTTCTTGTATACGCCCGTTTCCGGTTTGATTGTGCACATATTCAGGAAAATGGAGATCCGGCCGCTTTTTCAGGGAATGCCGGCAAAAAAAATACCGGAAATCTGTCCATCAGCTCGATTCTCAAAGAGAAACTGCCCAAAAGGCTTGCCAATATCGCCGTGTACGTGGTACCGATTTATATAGCCGTGTTCATGGTCAATGCAGCCGGTTTTTTTGCCGTGTCAAGGGAATGGATGGCCCAATACTTTGCCGCATCATTCGTCCCCATGGAGTCGCTGTCCGTGGTCATTATCGGGTTTGCCGCGGAATTCACCTCCGGGTTTGCCGCTGCAGGCGCACTCATGGACGCGGGCATGCTCACGGTCAAGCAGACGGCCCTGGCCTTGATCACCGGGAATATCGTGGCGTTTCCCATAAGGGCCCTTCGCCATCAGCTGCCCAGATACATGGGCATTTTTTCACCGAAAATGGGGCTCCAGATCCTGCTTTTGGGTCAGGCGTTCCGCATCATAAGCCTTATTTTCACGGCGGTGGTGTTTTACTATGTAGTGCCTTGACAGGAAAAGAGAGGGTATGGCCCGTAAACGCCTGAAATCCGGTTTTACCACAGGTGCGGCTGCGGCCGCGGCCGTCAAGGGAGCCTTGTGCATGCTGGTGCATGAAACCGCACCGGTCCGGGTCACGATCCCGTTTCTCTGCGAAGGTCAAGTGGCGGTGGAGATTCGGTCCTGTACCGTGGAAGAACCCGGGACAGCCGTGTGCACCGTGATCAAGGATGCAGGGGATGACCCGGATATCACCCACAAGGCTGAAATCGGGGGGCGGGTAACTCTTTTGGAGCCGGAAAAGACAGGCCCGAATCTGGTGATCACCGGCGGCAAAGGGGTGGGTACGGTAACCAAACCGGGACTCGAGGTTCCTGTGGGAGAGCCGGCCATTAACCGGGGACCGAGGGAAATGATCCGGCAGGCGGTGGCGGAAACGGCCGGGGATGCCGGGAGCGTGCATGTGGAAATCTTTGTTCCCCAGGGGAAAACTCTCGCTGAAAAGACGCTGAACCGGCGGCTGGGAATCATCAACGGGATTTCCATACTGGGCACCACAGGGGTTGTCCGGCCCATGTCCCATGATGCGTATATTGCCACCATTGAATCCGGGATCCGGGTGGCCTGCGCCGGAAACATAAGCCCCCTTGTATTCACCACCGGCAGGAGAAGTGAACGGTATGCGCAAAAAATATTTCCGGATCTGTCGGAAGCGGCGTTCATTCAGATCGGGGATTTTTTTAAAGCCTCCCTGGATCTGGCCGGCACCCACCGTGTCCGGTTGGTGTGGCTGGCGGTGTTTTTCGGAAAAGCCGTGAAAATGGCCTGCGGTGTTCCTCATACCCACGCGGCCAAATCGTCTCTGGCCCTTGAAACCCTTGCCCGGTGGGCAACCGAACGGACCGGGGATGTGCGGTTTACAAACGAGATAGCAGGAGCCAACACGGCCCGCCATGCGTTTGATATCATCAAGGAGCGGCATCCCTCGTTTTTGGGATTTGTGGGGCAAAAGGTACGGGAAGCGGCGCTTTCGTTTGCTTCACCCGGTACACAAATTCACTGCATGATGCTGGACTATGACGGCGGGATTGTGTTTGATTCACGCAGACAAAAGGATAAACCATGACACTACCGGAAGTTGAGAGGGAAAAAATTTGTGTGGTCGGCATGGGCATGTCCGGGGATGATCTCACCGGACATCATCTGTCCGTGATTCATGGAGCGGAGATCCTCATCGGCGGAAGACGCCATCTGGATCTGTTTGATGACCGAAAGTTCGAGAAAATTCCGATCACAAAGGATATGGAAAGTCTTTTTTCTCAAATACGGGAAAATTTGGGCAAAAAGAGCATAGTGGTTCTGGCGTCCGGAGATCCGCTTCATTTCGGGATCGGGTCCACACTGATCCGGACATTCGGTAAAGATCGCCTGGAGATCCTGCCCAATATCACCGCGCTCCAGGCGGCATTTTCAAGGGTGAAAGAACCCTGGGACGATGCCGCATGGGTGAGCTTTCACGGGAAAAAAGATCCAGGCGCCCTGCTGGAAACCTTTGCCCGGCACGGCAAGGTTGTGGTGTACACGGATCCGAAGAACTCTCCCGGCCGCGTGGCGAAGCTGCTTCTTGAGTGCGGCCGGACCGGCTTTGACATGCAGGTGTTGTCCTGTCTCGGTATGGAAAAAGAAAATATCCGGTCCGTATCCCTTGAAGATGCGGCAAAAGAGGAGTTTGATACCCCCAATATCGTGCTCCTGAAAAAATCGGGAAAACAGGCAGAGGACCCGCCCCTTGAACTCGGCATGCATGATGACCGGTTTGACCACAAAGACGGCCTGATCACCAAAGCGGAAGTGAGGAGTGTGACCCTGTCAAAATTGCGGCTGCAAAAAGATCACATTCTGTGGGACCTGGGCGCCGGAAGCGGTTCTGTTTCCGTGGAAGCCTCCATTTTCATTACTTTTGGACGGATTTTTGCCGTGGAACAGCATGAAGACAGGGTTAGCCAGATCAAAACCAACCGGGAGCGATTCGGCGTGTCGAACATGACCGTGGTCCGGGCGGCATTACCGGACGGAATGGACTCTCTGCCCGTGCCCGACCGGGTATTCATCGGTGGCGGGGGAAAGCATTTGCCGGTTATTTTGCAGGCCGCCATTGACCGGGGAAAGCCGGAAACCCGTTTTGTGGTGAACACGGTTCTTCTGGGCAGTATGTCCAGGGTTTCGGATATTTTTGAAAAAAACGGCATGAGAACAAAGGTCACGCAGATATCGGTGAGTCGATCAAGAAATATGCCTCATGACATGCGGCTTGAGGCGCTGAACCCGGTATGGATCATCACCGGAGAAAAACCATCTCAACACCAGGAGTGAAAAAACGGATTATGAACAAAGTCTTGTTTGTGGGCGCAGGGCCGGGAGACCCGGAACTGATCACGGTGAAAGGGCAAAAGGCGGTCATGGAGGCAGACGTGGTTATTTATGCAGGCTCCCTTGTGCCGAAAGAGGTGTTGACCTGGGCAAAGGCCGATGCCGAAGCCATCGACAGTGCACCGCTGAACCTCGGGGAAATCATTGATCATGTCCGGGATGCATGGGAGAAGGACAGAAAAGTGGTCCGGCTGCATACCGGCGACCCAAGCCTGTACGGGGCGATATACGAGCAGATGGCGGAACTGTCCAGGCTTTCCATCCCGTTTTCCGTTATACCGGGAATCACGGCCGCGTTTGCCGCCTCCGCCGCGATGGGAATCGAGTACACCCTTCCCGAGATCACCCAGACCCTGATCCTGACCCGGATGGCCGGCAGAACACCGGTTCCCGAGCTTGAAAACCTTCGGTCCCTTGCCGCCCACCAGGCATCCATGGCCGTCTATCTCAGCATTTCCCTTGTGGATGAAGTCGCTTCCGTCCTTTCCCTGGCCTACGGAGAGGATGCGGCCTGTGCTGTGGTATACAAGGTGAGCCAGCCGGAAGAGAGGGTGATTTACACATCAGCCGGAAATCTTGCGGAAACGGTGAAAGAAGAGAAAATCGAAAGCCAGGCGTTGATCATTGTCAGTAAAGTGCTGAATACAAGCCTTGACACGATCAAGTATAAATCCCGGCTGTATGATAAGGATTTTTCGCACGGGTACAGGAAATAGAAGCGGTGAATCATTTGAATGAAAAAAAAGAACTCGCCGTATGGGCGGTCACGCCGAACGGGGCGCGT
>CAYFVA010000153.1:1171-5479 GCA_964346265.1 uncultured Desulfobacterales bacterium | reverse complement strand
AAGTGTGAAGAGTTTTTCGAGGTCATTTCCAAAAGTTCGTCCGACGAAAGTGAAGTGAAATGCCCCAAGTGCGGGTCCCAGCAGTTTGAACGGGTGGTGAGCACCATGAACTATAAAATGGGCGGCGCAAAAGGAGCGTCCACGGGTCCCCACAAACAGGAGAGGAACTGTTCCCAGGGCTCCTGCACTACATACACGGTGCCGGGGGAAGCGTAACCAGTAAAAACGAGAGGAATGCGCCATGACCGATCATGCCGTTTTGACCATTGACGGGGAAGAGTACAGACTGCCGGTCATCGAGAGCACCACAGGGGAAAAAGCCATTGATATCCGGGAGCTCAGGCAGAAGAGCGGATGTATTACGTTTGATCCCGGGTACGGAAATACCGGCAGCTGCAGAAGCGCCATTACCTTCATGGACGGGGAAAAGGGCATCCTGCGGTACCGGGGGATTCCCATTGAAGAGCTTGCCGAACATTCCACCTTTGTGGAAACGTCGTTCCTGCTGATCACGGGAAGGCTGCCGACGCGCAATGAGCTTACTCAGACCCGGGTGATGCTCAACGACTTCTCCCTGCTGCATGAAAACATGAAGTACTTTTACCAGAACTTCCCTGACGGCGCACATCCCATGGGCATTCTTTCGGCAATGGTCAATGCCATGCGAAGTTTTCATCCCGAACTTGTAGACCGGGAAGAGGATATGCAGGATACCTTTCTTCGGCTTATCTCAAAGGTCCGGACCATGGCGGCCATGGCATATAAGTTTTCAAGGGGGGAGCAGCCGGTCTATCCGGACCCCAAGTATTCCTACTGCGCCAATTTTCTGCATATGATGTTCAACAGTCCGGTGGTTCCCTACCGGGTGGACAAGGATATCGTCCGGGCGCTCAATGTATTCTGGATCCTCCATGCCGACCATGAACAGAACTGCTCCACCACTGCGGTGCGGGTGGTGGGCAGCGGAAAGGTCAACCTGTACGCGGCCATCTCCTCCGGTATCGCCGCCCTTTGGGGGCCGCTTCACGGCGGAGCCAACCAGGCGGTGATCGAAATGCTCGAACAGATCCACGACAAGGGACTCACCACTTCCGAGGCCATTTCCAAGGCCAAGGACCGGAACGATCCGTTCCGGCTCATGGGCTTCGGCCACCGGGTATACAAAACCTACGATCCCCGGGGCAAAATTATGAAAGAGATGTGCCACAAGGTTCTGAAAAAAGTGAAGCGAAAGGACCCCCTGCTGGATACCGCCATGGAGCTCGAAGAGGCCGCGCTCAGTGATGACTACTTTAAGGAGAAGAATCTCTACCCCAATGTGGATTTTTATTCGGGCATCGTTCTGCGGGCCATCGGCATTCCCACCAACATGTTCACCGTGATGTTCGCCATCGGGCGGCTTCCCGGCTGGATCGCCCAGTGGCGGGAGGATTTTATCGATCCGGAAATGAAGATCAGCCGGCCCAGGCAGGTGTATACCGGGGTGCCCAAAGCCTCTTACACGCCCATTGATGAAAGATAAATTCAAAAAACGGATAAAAATTATCGCCCACCGGGGCGCCTGCAGCATCGCCCCGGAAAACACCCTGGCAGCGGCGGAAAAAGCTTTTCAGACCGGGGCGGATCTCTGGGAGACGGATGTATCCGTGACCCTGGACGGACAATTGGTTCTGTTCCACGACAGAACCCTTGACAGAACAACGGATGCGAAAACCGTCTTTCCCGGCCGCAAATCCTACCGCCTGTCCGACTTTACCCTGGAAGAACTAACTTTGCTCCACACAGGCAGCGTTTTTATCAAATCCGACCCTTTCGGCATGATCCGGAAAGGACACGTGGGCCCGGAAGCGCTTGATGTCATGAAAACGGAAAAAATTCCCACACTGGAACAGGCCCTTTTGCTGACCGGAGAAAAACAGTGGGCGGTGAATCTGGAACTCAAGGAGACCATTGACCGGGACCCTCCTTTCCCGGTTGTTGAAAAAGTCGTGGAAACGATTCGCGCCACCAAAATTCCTGCACAATCCGTGAAGATCTCTTCCTTTTATCACGAATGGCTGGTGGAAACCCGGCGCCTGATGCCGGAAATCGAAGTCCAGGCCCTGATTGCACCGAAAATGATCAAAGCCGCACTTGATCCGGACAGCCCGTTTGAGACCTTTAATCTCGATCAGGCCCTGATCGATAAAAACATAATGGCCCGTCTTCTTCGGCGGAAAAAAACGGTGAACGCGTACACGGTCAACAGCGTGAAAAAGGCGGAAAAATTCAGGAAACTCGGCGTAAACGCTGTTTTTTCGGATTATCCCCAGATCCTTGCCCCTTTCTTTGGCGGACCGGTCCCTTCTCATTTTGAGAATTCATCTTGACAGCATTCCAAAAGTACAATAACAATACAGTTTGATTAGAGCGATGTTACCAAACATGCAAGGCCGTTCAAATACCGTATGATAACAAATGACGGCGGCTATGAAAGAACTGGCAAAAGCGATCAGAAAGACACTCGACAATTACCTCCTTACAACGGAATAACAAAATGGACATTTTTGCAAGGCGTCTTGTCCCATGCCTTTTATTCCTTCTTTTCGCCGTGTATATTTGTACGGCTTTTCCGCCGCCGGCAGCAGGAAAGAAAGAGAGCCCGGGGACCATTACCGTGAGTCTTAGCGGAGGATGGCCCCCGTATCTGATCGTTGATGCGGACGGGAAGGTCGGAGAAAAAGAAAACAAGGGCATTCTCATGGACATTTTCACGGAAATCGCCCGAATTCTCGAATACAGGGTAAACATCGTCTCTTATCCGGAAAAACGGGATATGGTGATGCTGGACAAAGGGCTGATCGATTTCCGGTTTGACGGGAAAAAGTGGGTGGATAACCCGGACCGGTACTTCTGGTCGGATCCGATCCTCGAATCCTCGGACGTGCTGGTTTTCAGAAAAGATGACCCTGTCCGGTTCAAAAATCTTTGGGACCTTGCGGGAACGACGCTCATCACCCATCTCGGGTACAACTATCCCCCCTTGAGCCCGTATTTTACTTCCGGCCGGATCAAAAGATCGGATGCACCGAACAATCAGTCCATGCTCCGGATGCTCAAAGGAGAAAGGGGAGATGCGGCGGTCATGAACAAACGGGTGGCACTGTGGGTGATGAAAAACAGCCGGTTTCTTTCCCGATCCGGGTTCTCTTTTTCAAGCCCGGTGGATTCCTCCCCAATGGCCCTGCAGTATTTCAGCCCGGAGTGGCACGCCTTTATCAGAGACTTCAACCGGGAACTTGCAGAAATGAAAGCAGACGGCCGAATCAAAAAGATACTGGCCGATTATGAATAATCAGTCGTCCGCAGCGACTCTTACCAGCACCCTGCCGGCGATCTCTCCTTTTAAAATCCGGTCGATATACGGATCCAGACCGTCCAGGTTTGTCTCGGTATACAGGTCATCCAGGTGATCGATTTTCCAGTCGTCTGCCAGATGTTCCCATACGGCTTTTCTTCTGTCCATGGGGCAGTGCTGGGAATCGATACCCGCAAGAGAAATTCCCCGGAGAATGAACGGAAATACCGTCAACGGAAGTTCACCGCCGGCTGTATTGCCGCAGCAGGTCACAATACCGCCGAGTTTGGCGGATTTTATCGCGCAGGCCAGAAGATCACCGCCCGCGGTATCGATTGCTCCGGCCCATTCTTCTTTGAGCAGAGGTTTTTCATGATCTTTCAAAAACTCTTCCCGGGAAATGATTCTTCCGGCTCCCAGGGGTTTCAGATGTTTTGCAGCATCCGGTTTCCCTGAAACACAGGCCACGTCGTACCCGAGCCTGTGGAGAATCGAGACCGCCATGGATCCGACGCCGCCAGTGGCGCCTGTGACCAGGACCTCTCCATCTTCCGGCCTGATCCGACGGGTCAGTTCATAAACAGACATTCCCGCGGTGAAACCGGCGGTGCCGTAGATCATACTCTGTTTTAGCGTCAGACCCGCCGGAAGCTTGACGACCCACTCGGCCGGCACCCGGATATATTCCCCGAAGCCGCCAAAGGTATTCATTCCAAGATCGTAGCTTGTGACGATCACCTCGTCCCCGGGCTTGAATGCATCGCCCGCAGTTTCCTCTATTACGCCTGCCGCATCGATTCCCGGTGTATGGGGAAATTTCCGGGTCACGCCTTTGTTGCCCGTGGCTGAAAGGGCGTCCTTGTAATTGAGGGAGGAGTACCGTACCCGGACAAGCGTGTCATTGTCCGGAAGATCCTCTGTATTAAGGGATTGTACCGAGCGTCTGAAGCCGTCTTCCTGTTTTTCCACCA
>CAYFVA010000153.1:0-1071 GCA_964346265.1 uncultured Desulfobacterales bacterium | reverse complement strand
GTCATCTATCCGGATGATAGAATGAGCGTATCGATATTTCCCGGTTTTGTAAACACTCTTTCTCGAAACGATGGGTCCTGAACCGTGAATGTGTGAAAACAACTTCTCTTTCGCAGCGTCTGATGGTATAACTGCTGAAGTTTTATCCGGAGTATTGAAACCGTATCAGGCAGGGGGAAGTTACTGTTGAGAAAAAGCGAATGGCAGGACAGGAAAAAGCGATTTGAACAGCTTGAAACCCACGTACGGGTAAGCGGGACCGCTGCGTTCGGATTCACAAAGTATCAGGAATCCGAAAAAATCAACCGGGTGAACCGGCATTTTGACTCCATCGCCACCCGCTACGACTTGATGAATACCCTTTTGAGCGGCGGCATCCATTATCTCTGGAAACGAATCGCCGTGAACGCCCTCGGGATTCGACCCGGTGCAATGGTCCTTGACGTATGCGGCGGCACCGGGGACATGGCCCGCATGTCCGCTTCAAAGTCGGGAAACGGTGGTCTGTCCGCAGTGTATGACGTGAATTGGAAAATGATCGACCAGGGCCGGAAAAAGAAGTCGGAAAACGTGACATTTGTACAGGGAGACGCGGAAACCATCTCTTTTCAAGATGAAACCTTTGATGCGGTTTCCATCGGATTCGGCATCCGCAACGTCACGCATATGGAAACCGTGTTCCGGGAAATCCACCGGGTCCTGAAAAAAGAGGGGACCTTCTGCTGTCTGGAGTTTTCCAAACCGGTCAATCCGCTTTTCCGATCGTTTTACGATTTTTACTCCTTTACCGTGATGCCGTTTCTCGGTCAGTGCATCACCGGTTCAAGACAGGCATACACGGCGTTTCCCGAATCCATACGCTCGTTTCCTCTTCCCGGAGAACTGGCAGAGATTGTAAGGCAGGCCGGTTTCCGGAAGGTCAGGGTCCGGCGTCTCACCAACGGCATTGCGGTGATCCATTCCGGGAAAAAATAGAGAAAACCGGTTGACATTCCTCCCGGCTTTCTATACGTTTTAATAAAAAATCATACGATATCATTGTTTCAATAGTTATTTGCAGGTTCCATTGCA
>CAYFVA010000152.1:3468-5492 GCA_964346265.1 uncultured Desulfobacterales bacterium | reverse complement strand
CAACCCCCTATTTGTCAGCCCTGTTCAGGCAACGTGTTCATATTCCAAGGTGTTAACCGTTTAACATTGCCTTAACACTTCCAGCAGGTTCAATCCTTTCGTTTTCATAACAAACCCCGTAAAAAGAATCAACCGCAAACCTTTGCCAATTACCTCATTAGAGATTTCCTTTCAATTTTTTCCCCCTGTTTTTTCCCCTCTGGCATCATCCTTGCGATACCATAAAAACAAAAGCGCGGGGTAACACAAACCAGCGCCAACCGAACCAGAAAACCAAAGGAGTTACCCATGACGGATTTACAGTCAATTGAACCGACGGATACGGTGGATGCAAGAGGAAGCGCATGCCCGGGCCCGCTTCTTGAAGCGAAAAAGGGCATCGGCAAAGTAAAAGTAGGGGAAGTGCTCGAGATCCTGTCCAACGATTCCGGCACCCGCAGCGATGTTCCGGCCTGGGCCGGCAAAGTCGGCCACGAGTATCTTGGATACCTTGAAGTCGACGGATACGACAAACACTTCATCACCCGTAACAAATAGGCGGATCCATGACACCGACGGGAAACAGCGGCAATCAGGACAAGATCCTCATACTGGCAACGGACTCCTGCGCCTACCCGGGAGCGGATTCAACCGGCCAGGCACACTCGAACTATCCGGCTAACACCTACATACTCCGGGTGAGGGCCCCGGTCCTGTTTCCCGATTCCTTTTATCTCGACTGTTTTCAAAAAGGAATCAGCGGGATCATCATCATGTCCTGCGGTGAAGAATGCCCGTATGAAGGGGCATACAAAGACCTGGCCCAACGGGTGGACCGGGTGTATGCAAAAATGAAAGAGAACGGGCTCGATATCAACCGCCTGCGGCTGACCGCCGTCTGCACCGTCTGTAACCGGGCGTTCCTCAACGAAGTCAACCGGATGAACGACCTTGTACAAAAACTGGGACCGCCGCAGTTTGCAGCAACCGCTTGAACCGGAAAATGCTTTCGGCCCGGCGGCAGCGAACACCCGGGCCGAAAAGGAAAACTCCTTTAAGGAGGATTGAATGGCAGAACCACACCCTCGACATTTTGATACCATCGTCATAGGCGGCGGCATAGCAGGACTGCAGTCCGCCCTCGACCTTGCCGACCAGGGATACCGGGTGGCGGTCGTGGAAAAGGATGCGTCCATCGGCGGAAAAATGATCCGGCTGTCCAAGGTATTTCCGACCCTGGACTGCGCCAGCTGCATCACCACCCCGAAAATGGCGTCGGCCGCCCACCATGAAAACATCACGCTGTTCACCTATTGCAGTGTGGACGGGATTCTACGCCTCGGCGAACAAATCCATGCCCGCATCACCCAAAACCCAAGATACGTGGATCCGGACAAGTGTATCGGATGCCGAAAATGCGAGTACGCATGTCCTGTGCATCTTCCGGACATGGAACAGGGCGGATTTTCCGCGAAAAAAGCGATTTCCATCCCCTTTTCCAACGCCATTCCCCAGGTTGCCGTGCTGGACGCGGAGAACTGCATGCTCTGCGGACAGTGTGAGACGGTCTGTCCCACGGATGCCGTGGACTATCTCATGGAGCCGGAAACATTCACCCTCACCGCACGGACGGCTGTACTCAGCACCGGATTTGAACTGAGTCCCGTCCGGGACAAAGACCAGTACGGCAACGGAGAGATTCCCAACGTGATCGATTCTTTGCAGATGGAGAGGCTTCTGGCCCCCCACGGTCCCTACAACCGGGTACTGCGTCCCTCGGACGGCATGGAGCCGGACTCCATCGCCTACGTCCAGTGCGCCGGCTCCCGGGACAAAAGCATGGGGGTATCCTACTGCTCAAGGGTCTGCTGCATGTATGCAATCAAACAGGCCATGCTGTTGTCCGGCGCCCTGCCCCTGGCAGACATCACCATTTATTACATGGATATCCGGGCTTTCGGCAAAGGATATGAACAGTTCTACCAGAACGCCAAGGCCATGGGCATTGAATTCGTCAAAGCCAAGGTGGCAAGGATCGATGAAGG
>CAYFVA010000152.1:0-3368 GCA_964346265.1 uncultured Desulfobacterales bacterium | reverse complement strand
CCCAAGGACATCGTGGACACCATATCCGAATCCGGTTCCGCCGCTGTTGAAGCGGCCAAATATATGCAAGCCTCAGAACCAATTCCGGAGATAGAGTCATGACGAACCCGAACGACAAGGAAAACAAACAAGGCAATGAAAACGGCAGGGTCGGCGTCTACATCTGCCATTGCGGGGGAAATATCTCCGACCATGTGGATGTGGACCAAGTAAGAGACGCGGCTGAGAAACTTTCCTGCGTCAAGGTGGCCCGCACCAACATGTTCATGTGCTCCGATCCCGGCCAGAACCTGATCATAGAGGATCTGGAGAACGGAGAAGTGGACCGGGTGGTGGTGGCATCCTGCGCCCCGAGCCTTCACGAAACCACGTTCCGGTCAGCCATCGAACGAGCCGGGGCCAACCCGTTCATCTATGAGCACGCCAACATCAGGGAACAGGTCAGCTGGGTGCACCACGGTGATCCTGCCACGCAAAAGGCCGCCACACTCGTTTCGGCAGCCGCGGCAAAAGCGGACAAACTCGAACCGCTGCACCCGGTACGGGTGGACGCGTTCCGGCACGCCGCCGTAATAGGGGCCGGAATCGCAGGCATGAAAGCAGCCGTGGACATTGCACGGCAGGGAATTGATGTGGCCTTGATCGAAAAGGCACAAGGACCGGGCGGAAGGCTCAACACCCTTCACACCCTGGCACCGGGCGGGGAAAAAGCAAACGATGTGGTGGATGCGTTTTATGAAGAGATTAGCAACAGCGAACGGATCACGATTTATTCAAATACTCGGGTCAAAGATGTCAAAGGGTATGTGGGCAACTTCACCCTGACCCTCGCCACCATCGGGGAGAACGGGAACACGGAAACCGACATCGACACCGGGGCCATTGTCATGGCCACCGGCACCCGGTCGTATACCCCGTATCAAGGCGAATACGGATACGGGGTTCATCCGCAGGTGATCACCCTTCCCGAGCTGATTCAAACGCTTGCGGAAAACCCCGGCAGCAGAGACTCCCTTGAAGTCAACGGAAAAAAAATCCGGAACATGGTGATGATCCACTGCGTGGGCAGCCGACAGATTCCCGGAATCCACGAGGCAAAAGAGAACGGAGAACTCAATGAATACTGCTCCCGAACCTGCTGCAGTGCTATTCTCCATGCAGCCGATTCCATCCGCGAGGCGTTTCCGGACACGAACATCTATGACATGTACCGGGACATCCGCACATACGGCCGGGGCCAGGAGGAGCTGTACAACCGGGCGGCCGAGAACCGGGTGGTCTTTATGAGGTTTGAGGCGGATGCACAACCCCGGGTCGAATCTTCCGATACCGGAAATTTTCCCCTGTCCGTCACTGTGACGGACGGGCTTACGTTCAACGAAGAGATGACGGTTCCTGCCGATCTCGTGGTACTGGCCACAGGTGTGGAACCTTCGGACATATCCGATATTGCCGGCATGCTCAAGCTGCCGAGAGGCAATGACGGTTTTCTCAACGAGGTCCACCCCAAGCTGAGGCCGGTGGAACTTCCTGTAACCGGCGTATTCCTGGCCGGGACCTGCCAGGCGCCCATGGATTCCTCCGAGGCCTGCAATACGGCAGGAGCTGCGGCAGCCAAGGTATCCGCCCTTCTGGGCAAGGGATACATCGAACTCGATCCGTTCGTGGCCCGGGTGGACGAAGATAAATGCACCGGCACCGGGGCGTGTGTAGACGCATGCCTGGTGGAGGACGCACTCGAGCTTGTGGAAACCGAGGTTGCCGGAGAGACGGTGAAAAAAGCCCGGGTCACCGCGGCCCTGTGCCAGGGATGCGGCGCATGTGTGGCTGCATGCCCGGAAAATGCCATCGAGGTTGCCGGATGGACCCTCAAACAGTATGAAGCCATGGTGGACGCCATTGCGGCGGCCTGACCGGAACCGGTCAAGGAGACGGAACAATGAGTGATACCGAACAGAAAAAGGGCAGCGACAAAAAACAAGTGCTTAAACAGCTGCGCAAACAGAGAAAAGAAAGCGTGGCAAGGGCCACTGCGATCATGAAAAAGAACAGAGCGGACATGAAGGCCGTTCGGGGGGCACTTTCCAACGGGCCTGCCACTGTTCCCCAAATCGCCGGCGAAACAGGACTTTTCAGTGATCGAACCCTCTGGATCGTGGCCGCCATGAAAAAATACGGGGAAATCGAAGAGGCGGAAAAAGACGGGGCCTATTTTCAGTACGCCCTTGTCCGTACCCCGGAAACCACCGAACCGCAATAGGGATGAAAAAATGATACTGGATACCGATTTTGCAGAAGAGATGAAACAGTACAGCGGCAATGCAGCGCTCGAATGCTTCAACTGCGGCACGTGCGCCGCGCTCTGCCCGCTTTTCCATGACAATTTCCCAAGAAGGATGATCCGGTATGTCCAGGTGGGGGCAAAGGATCGCATCCTTGAAAATGCAAACGAGCTGTGGCGGTGCCTCCACTGCGGCCTGTGCACCCATACCTGCCCGAGAGAGGCAGATCCCGGGG
Source organism: uncultured Desulfobacterales bacterium (assembly GCA_964346265.1). Classification (GTDB taxonomy): domain Bacteria; phylum Desulfobacterota; class Desulfobacteria; order Desulfobacterales; family Desulfobacteraceae; genus JAIPEK01. Next base: position 851 of record CAYFVA010000152.1, on the reverse strand, counting down.
AGATCATTCTCGGTCTCAAACAAATGGTCGTCGAAACCCGCAGGAGGTCCTGACATGTTCAATCCCACAGATATCATCGACATTCTGGCAAACAACGTCAAAAAGACAAGGGGCCCTTTCGGTATTCCCAAGTTCATCACCAACCGGTGGTGGAAAACCGAAGAGATACCGGACAAAGGAGAATATTTGCTCTTTACCGGCCTGATGTACCAGCTGGCGCCTTTTATAGAAACCTCCACCCAATATCTGGAGCGATTCGAAGACACCAAATGGGCGGACAGGATCCGTTTTGCCCGGTTTGTGCCGCCCCGGCTTTCCGGCACGGGCCTTGCCGCCATGACACCGGCCCGCAAACGGAAACAGGCCCAAAAGGCGCTCAAGGATATCACCCGGCTTTTGAAAACCTCGGGAACCGACTTTTTTTACCGGCCGGAACTGGATGATTACTCGGGGATCCTTCTCTATGACATGGGAGACAGGAAAGGATTCACCGACCATGCCCGGTATGTGGCACAAAATCTCAGCACAGCCGGGGTGGAAAAAATCATCACCGTGGATCCGCATACCACTTATGCGCTCAAGGTGCTGTACCCGGAATACACCGGCGAGACCTTCGAGGTCATTCCGTATTTTGAACTGCTCGATCTTGAGAGCAAAACAGCGGACCTGGATGTAACACTGCACGATCCATGCTTTTTCGGGCGGTACCTCGAGGTATCGGATGTGCCGCGAAAGGTGCTTTCCAACCTGGGCATCCGCACCTCGAAGCTGAGAAACGATCAGGCGTTTACCTCCTGCTGCGGAGGGCCTGCGGAATCGGTTTCTCCTGCACTTTCCAGGTCGATCATGGA
>CAYFVA010000151.1:0-5544 GCA_964346265.1 uncultured Desulfobacterales bacterium | reverse complement strand
GAAGGCATCATTGAATACCCCTTGAACAAGGTGCTGTAAATGAACCGGCTCGAACCCGCCCGAAGATGCGAACACATCACCCCCTTTCTGGTGATGGAAGTGCTGGAAAAGATCCAGAAAATGGAAGCTGCCGGAAAAGACGTGGTGCATCTGGAAATCGGAGAGCCCGACTTTCCCGTTCCCGAATGCGTATCCACAGCAACCCTGGATGCCCTGGACCGCAATGAAACCAGCTACACCCACAGTCTCGGGGATATCCGTCTCAGGGAGGCCATTTCCCGATGGCACCGGGACAAGTACGGCACGGATATCGACCCGGACCGGATCCTTGTGACATCCGGCACATCGCCGGCCATGCTTCTTTTCTTTTCCGCCTTTGTCAATCCCGGGGACGAGATCATCCTGTCGGATCCCCATTATGCCTGCTATCCGAATTTTATCAGGTTCGCCCGGGGCGTACCTGTGACAGTACCCGTATATGAAGAGGAAGGGTTCCAGTACACCACCGCCGGCATCAGGGAGAAGCTTTCCGACAAAACCAAAGGCGTGTTCATCAACTCGCCGTCCAATCCCACCGGCAATGTCATGTCTGCGGAACGGATGAAAAAAATCGCCGATCTCTGCAACGACAGGGACATCCCGATGATCTCGGACGAGATTTACCACGGCCTGGTATATGAAGGAAAAGAGCATTCCATACTCGAATTCACAGACAACGCGTTCGTATTCAACGGGTTCTCCAAGCTCTTCGCCATGACCGGCCTCAGGCTCGGGTACATCATCGCGCCCAGGCCTCATATCCGGACACTCCAGGTCCTGCACCAGAACTTTTTCATCTGCGCCAATTCCATCACCCAGAGTTGCGGAGCCCGGGCGCTTCTGGAGTCCGGAGAAGAAACAGCAAAAATGAAAGAGACCTACAACGAGCGCAGAAAATTCATGATCAAACGGCTCAGGGAGATGGGGCTGGGAATCACCGTGGAACCGACCGGTGCGTTTTATGTATTTGCAAACGCAAAACATGTATCCGAAGATTCGTTCGCCCTTGCCCTTGATATCCTGGAAAAGCAGCATGTCGGCGTGACACCGGGCATCGGGTTCGGCGCCAACGGAGAAGGGTATCTCAGGTTTTCCTACGCCAATTCCCTTGAAAACATTGAAAAAGGGCTGGACCGGCTCGAACCCTATTTCAGCAAAAGATTATGATCATTAAAAATGCAAGCTTCATCAAAAGCGCGGTGCAACCGGACCAGTATCCTGAGGCCGGACTGCCGGAATTCGCATTCGCCGGCCGTTCCAACGTGGGCAAATCCACTTTGATCAACACGCTTGTCAACCGCAAAAAGCTTGTCAAAACCAGCTCGAACCCCGGATTCACAAGACTTTTGAACTTTTTCTCCATCGAAACCGACCTTGCGGCCGACCTGGTATTCGTGGATCTGCCCGGATACGGGTATGCCAAGGTATCCAAAAAGATCCAGGAAAAATGGGGCACCATGGTGGAGTCGTATCTCTCTTCCAGGTCCGCATTGCTGTCACTTGCCCTTCTTGTGGATATCCGGCGGGGTTTTCAGGAAAAAGAGCACGATCTTCTCGAATGGCTGTTTGCCAACCGGATCGACTGCTTTATCATTCTCACAAAATCGGACAAACTGTCCCGGCAGAAACAGCAGAAAGCCCTTGCAGAAACTGCAAAAAGCTTAGGCATAAACAAAAACGACATCATCCTCTTTTCCGCCAAAGACCGAAGCGGGACGGTGCAGGTGTTGAATAAAATCGAACAATCGATACCCCCCGAGGAGATATGAATCATTTACAGGAAAAAGGGGATTTCAAATCCGGTTTCGTGGCCATAGTGGGCGCGCCGAACGCCGGCAAATCCACTCTGCTCAACCGGATACTGGGTCTCAAAATTTCCATCACCTCCAAAAAACCCCAGACCACGAGAGACCGGATTCTCGGTATTTTCAACCGGCGGGCCTCCCAGATGATTTTCCTGGATACGCCGGGCATCCACAGGCCCAGGGGACTTTTGAACGAAAAAATCGTGGAGCAGGCGTTTCGGGCCATAAAGGACGTGGATATCATCCTTTTTATCAAGGACATGGCATCCAGGCAGACCGGAGATGAAACACTGATCATCGAGCAGGTAAAAAAAGAACAAAAGAAAGTGATCCTGGCGTTGAACAAAATCGATCTGGTCAAAAAGACGGAGGTATACCGGACCGTGGACCGGTTTCAAAATCTGGCTGATTTTGCCGCCTGTGTACCGGTCAGCGCAGACAAGGGAACCCAGGTGCCCGAACTTCTGGATGAGATCGAAAAGATCCTCCCGCAGGGACCTCCGCTTTTCCCGGAAGACACCCTTACGGATGCATCATTGAGATTTCTCTCCCGGGAGCTGGTGCGTGAAAAAATTTTCCGGCTCACCGGCATGGAAATCCCCTATTCCAGCGCAGTCACTGTGGATGCATTCGAGGAAGAGGCAAGGCGGGTCCGGATTCATGCCACCATCCACGTGACCCGCAAATCCCAGAAAGGTATTCTTCTGGGCAAACAGGGCACAATGATCAGAAATATCGGGGCAAAGGCCCGGAGGGATATTGAAAAAATGACAGGCAAGCGGGTGTTTCTCGAACTTTTTGTCCGGGTGACCCGGGACTGGAACAAAAGTGCAAGACACCTGAATGAAATGGGATACTGATCCGTTGAAAGGAACCTTGAATGGATGATTCCCTGTTTTTCCGTGAAAACGAAAAATTCCTGAAAAAAGAAAGGGACAAGGCCAGAAAGCTTCGGGCCACCCAGTGGTGGAAACGCAAACGCTCCAGCGGCATCTGCCATTACTGCGGAGAAAAGTTTCCCCCTGCGGAACTCACCATGGACCATCTCATTCCCGTGGCAAGGGGAGGGAGATCCGAAAAATTCAACCTCGTCCCCTGCTGCAAAGAATGCAATTCCAGGAAAAAAGGCATGCTTCCGGTGGAATGGGACGAGTATATGCGCGCAAAAAATACAACCCCCGACGGAAACGGTTCAGGGGACCGCTGAAATTTACCTGACAATACCGCAGCTCTCGTCCCCGATTTCGCCGTTGCTTATGAAACGAAATCTTTTTCATGTGAGTCGGAACAAACTGCGGTATTGAAGAAGTATCAGCTGTATGAACAGACAGGAACAGCTTTTATCTATTTTTTGCTGCAAAGCCTGTGAATGGTCTGGGCGTGCCATTCTCCCCGGCCTGAAAAGGTCGGCTGGCCGAGTTCGATCAGGTACCGGGCGACTTCATCATAGGTAGCCCCTTCGGCCCGCATGGTGTGGATGATCTCCATGATCCGCTCTCTGGGCAGAAGCTCCGCTTCCCCGGTATTATCCATTTCCCTTGCAACAGGACGATCCTTCTGTTTCTTCCGGATCACAGTCCGTTTTTTCCCTGTTTCCGGCTGCGGTCCGTCAGGCGCATATGAAGAAGACACCGACCGGGCGGGCTCCTCGGCAGGAGTCTGTTCATCCGGCTGATTCTCCTGCGGGGTATTGCCCACCGCGAAATGCAGATATCCGACGATTTCCTCCATGGCGCTTGCCTGGCGCTCCAGCATCATGTTGGTCTTCTCCTGGATACCGGACAGATGCTCCTGGTTTCTGGCAAGACCGTCCACAAGGGTGGCCAGATTGTCAACCGCCTCTGCCAGCAGTGTCATGGCGGGCTCTTCGGTTTTCGGCGCCTGTGCGTTGCTGTTCTGCTGTGCATTTCGAGGAATGTTCTGGACACGGTTATTGGACTGCGTACCGTGATAATTGAACCTTGTGGAATTGTTATAGTTGTAGTTGGTGTCTTTTCTTTTCTTTGCCGGTCTTTGTTTTTCAGATTGTGACGCACGAAGTTTTTGCAAAAAATCGTTCATCTCCGCTCCTCCTTGGTATGTGATTCTGTCATGATTCGACGTGGTTTTTTTTGACGCTTTTTATCATGATCGGTTTCTGGTGTTTACAGTATTCATCAACAACGTGTTGACAAGAAATTTTGACCCTTATCTAAAATTTTGTCCTATTTGTCAAGGTTTTTACCCAATTTTTTCAAAATTTGCACGGAAAGCAACTTTATAAAGCTGACTTGCCGTCTGCCGTATCAAGGACAAATTGAAACTTTTCAGGGCCTGTGATACAAGAGTAATTCCGGATATCATAAGAACAATATGAAAAACTTTTACCAGCGGATCAGGGAACAGAGGACAAATGATTGAAAACAAAACCTACACACCCAACTACACCATTGAAAGCCCGGACACGATAAGAAAAGAGGTGCTCGAACCCATTGACTATGCCTACAAATCCCAAAGGAGTATCGACATCACGATTTGTCAGCCGGAATATACATCCGTCTGCCCCATGACCGGACTGCCTGACAACGGCTGCATCACGGTCCGGTACCGGCCCGACGAAAAAATAGTGGAACTCAAGTCCCTCAAATACTACCTTTTGCAGTTCCGGAACGTGGGGATGTTTTACGAGCATGTCGTCAACCGGATTCTTGACGATCTCGTGGCCGTTCTCGCCCCTCTGAAAATGGAAGTGGAAGGCGAGTTCACCCCCCGCGGCGGCATCAGCTCCAAGACATCCGCAGTGTATGAAAAATAAGGCAGCTTCACACTGTATCGTGTGACTGCAGAAATGACTCGAATTCATCGATCAGAGCGAAGGCTTCCCCACAGGTTTGAAGCCGGGCCGCCTTTCTTTTGAACACCGTGGCCCCGAAAACCCCTTTCACGAACCAGACCAGGCGGCTTCGAAGCATCCGGGCCGCGTGATCATCCGTGAAATACGCCTGGTAGGATTGAACCAGCCGCCGCATGACCGAAAACATCCGGGACCGGTCTGAAGGCGGCGGGTCATTTCCGTCAAGCAGGGCCTGAATCCGGGAGAAAAGCAGCGGATCTCCCATGGCGCACCTGCCCGCCATGACCGCATCGCACCCGGTCCGCCGGATCATCTCGACTCCGTCTTCGGCGCAGGAGATGTCCCCGTTCCCGATCACCGGGATCGAAAGATGCGCCTTCAGCCGCCGGATCAGATCCCAGTCCGCGGCCCCGGTAAACGCCTGCTGTGCGGTTCGCGGATGGAGTGTTACCGCATCCACCCCGAACCGTTCGGCGATCTCCCCGATCCGGAACGCATCTTTGCCTGACCGGTCCCACCCCGAACGCATCTTTATGGTGACCGGAAGCCCCACTGCCTGCCGCACAGCAGCGATCACATCTGATGCAAGCGCCGGCTCTTTCATCAAAGCGGCGCCGGCTCCGGTTTTCAGTACCTTTTTGACGCTGCAGCCGAAGTTGATGTCAATGACATCACCGGTTTTTTGTTTTTCCACGTACCGGGCGGCCTTTTCCATGGAAACCGGGCAGGCCCCGAAAAGCTGGATACTCAAAGGCCGCTCCTCTTCCACCGAATCAAGGAGATCCTTGGATTTGCCGGTGTCATACACAATCCCCTTGGCGCTCACCATTTCCGAACAAACGAGAGCGCAGCCGCATTCCTTGACGA
>CAYFVA010000150.1:3037-5623 GCA_964346265.1 uncultured Desulfobacterales bacterium | reverse complement strand
CCCTTGTCAGGGACGGCGACTCAGTCATGGTGGGCGGGTTCGGCGTTCCCGGCACCCCGTTCATTCTTATCGACGCCCTGCTGGAGCGCAAAACCTCAAACCTCACCTTGATCAAAAACGAGGCCAACGAGGACGGCATGGGGCTCTCCAAACTCATCGAGGCGGGCATGTGCCGGAAACTCATTACCTCCCACCTGGGACTGAACAGCACGGTCATCCGCATGATGAACGATAAAAAAATCGAGGTGGATTTCCATCCCCAGGGCATCCTGGCCGAGAAAATTCGGGCCGCCGGTGCAGGGCTTTCCGGGATTCTCACCGACATCGGCATCGACACCATTATCAGCGAGGGGAAAACCAGGGTCCAGGTGAACGGGGAGACCGTGATGGTGGAAGAAGCGGTGAAAGCGGATGTAGCACTGATCCATGCGGCAAAGGCGGACCGTATGGGCAACCTGGTCTATGAAAAGACGGCCCGGAATTTCAATCCTCTCATGGCCGCGGCCGCCGCCACCGTGATCGTGGAGGCCGAAGAAATCGTGGAGACCGGGACCCTGTCACCGGACGAAATCCATACACCTGCGGCGTTTGTGGATCATATCGTGGTCATCGACAACCTCACGGACGAATACGGAGTGCTTCAAAGCCATGTCATACAAGAATAAAATCGCAAAAAGAGCGGCTGCGGAAATCGAACCCGGCCAGGTGATCAATCTGGGCATCGGCCTTCCCACCCTTGCAATGGCCTATCTTCCCGATGACATGCCGGTGCTGATTCATTCGGAAAACGGGATCCTCGGCATGGGGCGGGCCTGCCGGAACGGCACCGAGGATAGGAACCTCATCGACGCAGGCGGGGGATATCCCGAGATTGTGAAAGGTGCCTCGTTTTTCGACAGTGCGCTGTCGTTTTCCATCATCCGGTGCGGCCGTCTGGATGCGGCTTTCCTGGGTACGCTGGAGGTCTCCATGAACGGGGATCTGGCCAACTGGATCATACCGGGGAAATTCTCCCCTGGCATCGGCGGAGGCATGGAGCTGGCCCAGAAGGCAAGACGCCTGATCATCACCACCACCCACAGCACGCGCAAAGGGGAACCCAAGATCTTGAGGGAATGTACACTGCCTTTAACGGCCAAAGCGTGCGTGGATCGGATCATCACCGAACTTGCCGTGATTGATGTCACCGAACAGGGGCTCTTGCTCAAGGAGGTGGCAAGTGATAGTTCGGTGGACGAGGTGGTGCGGAAAACCGGCGCCCCTTTGATCGTGCCGAGTGAAAATTCTATCCCGACATTTTGAACAGGAGTTGCCATGAAACTCTCTTCAGCGGAAAAAAAGATTGTGGAAACGGTGGATGCTCTCCAGGATGACATCTGCGAATTCACCTGCGAGCTTGTGTCCCATCCGAGCGTGTTGAACAATGAGGCCGGCGCGGTGCAGGCCATGGAAAAAAAGCTTGAAAACCTGGGCCTGAGCCCGAAAAGGGTGCCCATCGACCCGGAAACGCTCCGGGAACATCCGGGATTCGCCCCGGTCACCTGGGAGTATATCGACAAGGACAATGTGGTGGCCAAAATTGAGCCGGAAAAGAATGAAGGAAAGAGCCTGCTCTTCAACGGCCATCTGGATGTGGTCAGTGCCGATCCGGACTTCTGGGACACCGATCCGTATGCGCCGGTGGTCAGGGACGGCTGGATCACGGGCCGGGGCGCCGGGGATATGAAATCCGGGGTGGCTGCCATGACATACGCGGCCCATGCGGTGAAGAAGGCGGGGTTTGATTTTACCGCGCCGGTCACCATCGAAGGAGTGATCGAGGAGGAGTGCTGCGGCAACGGGGCCCTGGCATGCGTCCATGCCGGATACGACGCAGACGCCGTGCTTATCCCGGAACCCTTCGGCCCCAGTATTTACACCTGCCAGGTGGGGGTGCTCTGGTTCCGGGTGGACATCAGGGGGAAATCCGTGCATGTGCTCCGGGCGGGCAAAGGGGCCAATTCCATTGAAAAGGCGTTCCCGATCATCCAGGCGCTGCGCCGCCTTGAAGACGAAATGAACGTCGAGAACGTGCCGGAACAATACAGGGATTTCGAGCATCCCCTCAACCTGAACATCGGGATTATCAGCGGCGGGGACTGGCCATCCACGGTGCCGTCCAATGCCGGCTTCCATGCAAGGCTGTCATACTATCCCGGTACCACGTACAAGGATGTGTGCAAACGGATCCGGGAGACTGTATATAATGCGGCAAGGAACGATCCCTGGCTCAAAGAAAACATGCCGGAAGTGGTGTTCTACGGGTTCCGGTCGGACGGCCACTGCACGGACCGGGACCAGGATGCGTTTCACGTGCTCAACGACTGTCACAAGGCGTTTGCCGGAACCGACACCAAAGAATACATCTCCACGTGCACCACGGATCTGAGGGCGTTTCATTTTTTCACCGACGCCCGGGCCACCTGTTTCGGGCCGAAAGCGGATAATATCCACGGGGCCGATGAGCGGGTCGATATCGAAAGCATCATGCACACGGCCCGGACATACGCCCTGTTTGCGGCCCGGTGGTGCGGTATAACATCGTAA
>CAYFVA010000150.1:0-2937 GCA_964346265.1 uncultured Desulfobacterales bacterium | reverse complement strand
AAAGCATATGAAAGAAGTGGTGATAGCAGGGTATTTGCGGAGCGCACAGTCACGATCCAATCCGGGCAAACCGGAAAAGGACGTGTTCGGGAAATTGCGGGCCGATGACATCCTGGCCCGGGTGGTGCCGGAACTCCTGGACAGAACCGGCGTGGCCCCGGACGGCCTGGATGATTTCATTGTCGGGTCGGCCATGGGCGTGACCGAACAGTGGACATTCGGAGGAAGAACCCCGGTGTTCCTGGCCAATCTCAATGAGTCGGTCCCGGCCAAATTCATCGACCAGCAGTGCGGCTCCGGCATGGCAGCCATCCATACGGGATTCATGGAAATCGCAGCAGGCTTTGCCGACTGCGTGCTGGCCTGTGGCATGGAGCACATGACCCGGGTGCCCATGGGGCCTGTTCTGTTCGATAAGGGGGTGCTCTCTTTGAACCCGGCGTTGTCGGAAGATGAAAAGTACGCAGGATGGGATATGCCGGTGATCATGAACATGGGGCTGACTGCGGAAAAACTGTTTGAATCGGCCGGGTTCACCAGAAAAGACCTGGATGAATGGAGCGTCCGGTCCCATCAGCGGGCGGCTGCGGCCATGAAAAACGGGTTCTTCAAAGACGAAATCCTGCCGGTCTCCGCTCCCCAGGCGGACGGGAGTGTTCTTGAGGTGGATCGGGACATGAACGTCCGGGAAAACGCCTCTCTCGAGGCCATGGCCGACCTCAAGCCGGTGTTCAGGGAAGACGGGGTTATCACGCCGGGTAACGCTTCTCCGCTGAACGCGGGAGCCGGCGCCATGGTACTGATGTCGCGGGAGAAGGCCGAAAAAATGGGCATAAAGCCACTTGCCCGGATCCGGTCCATCGGATTTGCCGGGGTGGACCCGACGGTGATGGGCCGCGGACCTGTGCCGGCTACGGAAAAGGCGCTTGCCGCATGCGGCCTTTCCGCTTCGGACGTGGACTTCTGGGAGGTGAACGAGGCGTTTGCCATTGTGACATTGAACTTTATCAAAGAGATGGGGATCGACCCGGACAAGGTCAATATCAACGGCGGTGCGGTGGCCCTGGGCCATGCCCTGGGTATGACCGGCATCCGCATCACCGGGACCCTTTCCAGGATACTGGAGAACGAAAATGCGGCCGTGGGATGCGCCAACGCCTGTGTGGGCGGCGGACAGGGTACGGCCGTGATCATCGAGAAAGTATAAAAGGTGGATGTATGAAAGGCTTTTTCAACCGAATCGCAGTGGTGGATCTGACAGCAGAGGAATTTTCCGTGGAACCGGTGTCCGACGAAATCTATGAACGGTACATGGGAGGCAAGGGGCTTGCCTCGTATCTTTTGTGGGAAAGAAATCCGGCCCGGGTGGACCCGCTGGCCCCGGACAACCATCTGATATTTGCCGCGGGCGCGGCAACAGGCACGGTGACCTGGGGATCGTCCCGGTACGGGGTGTTCACCAAGTCTCCCCTGACCAATTTTTACTGCGAGTCGTATTCCGGCGGCCGGGTGCCGGAGAAAATCAGTGCAACCGGATATGATGCCGTTGTGTTCAAAGGAAAGGCGGACCGGCTCACGGTGGTGGAAATCGATGAGGAAGCAATCCGGTTCCACGACGCACACGACCTTTCCGGTCTGGATACGTTTGAAACCGAAACCCGTGTCAAACAGATGTGTCCGGGAGCCGGGGCCGTGGTGGTGGGACCTGCTTCGGAAAACGGTGTGGCATTCGCCACGATCAAGAACGACGGGTACCGGTGTGCCGGCAGGACCGGTGCAGGCACGGTGCTGGGATCGAAAAACGTCAAGGCTGTTGCGTTCCGGGGAAAACGGAAACGCACCGTCCATGACCAAGAGACCCTTTCGACCATATCCAAAGAGCTTGCGGCCGAATCCAAAGAACACCCCGGGGTCAAGGCCTACAAAACCATGGGCACCTCCCAGCTGGTCAACGTCCTGAATACGGTGGGTGCGTTTCCTTCCGAATACTGGAAAAAAGGGCATTGCCCCCATTATGAAAAGATCAACGCGGACGCCCTGCATGACCGGTGCGAGATTACCCCCCATGCCTGCGCCAAATGTTTTCTCTCCTGCGGCCGGATGGGCCGGGTCAAACAGGGCCGCCACAAGGGCATGGAGCTTGAAGGACCGGAGTACGAAACCATTTATGCGTTCGGCGGGTTGTGCATGATCGACTCCATCGAGGAGATCGCTTTTCTGAACCGGCTGTGTGATTCCCTGGGCATGGACACCATTACCACGGGCAACCTGTGCTCGTTTGCCATGGAGGCGTACAGCCTCGGACAATCGGATTTTGAAATCCGGTATGGGGATGTGGAAAACACGGAAAAGCTGATCCGGCTGATTGCGGAAAAACAGGGTATCGGAGAGATCCTGGCCAAAGGAATCGTGCCCGCAGCCAGACACTGGGACATGGAAGACAGGGCCGTTCATGTCAAGGGGCTGGAACCGGCCGGGTACGATCCAAGGGTGCTCAAGGGCATGGGCCTTGGATACGCCACCAGCGACCGGGGGGCCTGCCATCTGCGGGCCACTTTTTACAAGCCCGAACTCAGCGGGGTGATCGACCCGGACACCATAGAGGGCAAAGCCGAATTGTTCATCGATTACGAAGACCGGCTGACAATCTTTGATACCCTGATCCTCTGCCGGTTTTTCCGGGATCTGTATACCTGGGAGCTTCTCGAAGAGGTGGTCCATGCGCTGACCGGCATCGACGGATCAAAGGAGAGCCTGAAACAAATCGCCGGGAATATTACCGCCAAAGTCAGGGAGTTCAATGTCAGAGAGGGTCTCGTGAGGACGGATGACAGCCTGCCGAAACCCCTTTTCGATCCGCTTGAGGATACCGGCGCCGGGATCACGGAAGAAGAAATCGGCCGTCTTCTGGAGGATTACTATCAGATCCGGGGATTC
>CAYFVA010000149.1:1620-5636 GCA_964346265.1 uncultured Desulfobacterales bacterium | reverse complement strand
AAATGTTTGTCACGGTGAACGGGTATGGAGATACAAGCGGTTTTGATATGGAGACAGCGGTCGAATCGTTTTCCGCAGATCCTGCCGGATTCGTCTCCTCGTTTTCCGGTCCGGAAAGAGAGCCCCGGGTTGTGATCCTGCGGCCGGACCGGGATGAAAACCGTCATGTGATGGTGCCGCCGGGATTCTTTCTCCTGGTGTTGTGTGACTCGAATTTTTCGGCACGGCTTGTTCCCGACGGGGAGAATGACAACCCCACCGTTCAGTATGAAAGGGCTCTTCCTTCAAAAGAAAGCTCTTCTTTTTTCGCTGTTTTTGAACCGGTATCGGTTGTAAAACGTCATCACGCGTATACCCTGAAGGTACGCCTTCATGAAAAAGACAAAACCTGTAAAAAGGACTGTCCGCTTCTCTTTCTGGCTCCTTTCCAGTCGCTTGTCATGGATTCGAGGTTTTCCAGGAAAAAAATCGTCAAAGATCCTTCTTTAAAGGTTCTGCAGACCACGAAACAAGGGGGGATGTGCCGGGCGAACGCCTATTGGGGAAATCTGGAAAGCCGGTATGATGCGCTGATCGGGGCGAACCTCAACCCGACATGCCCGGAGAACCGGTGGATGATGCTCGCAAGGATGCGGATCTGGGCCATATTCCAGGGATACTCCAGAAAGCTTACTGCAGACTGCCTTGAACGGTTTTCATGCCGAAACGCAACCGAAGCGCGGTGGCGGTTTCACGTGCCCACCTCAGAGGGGAATTTTTATCCGGTGGAACTGGTGCTCAAAAACGACCCATCCGACAACCGGATTCTTCTGGAGGTGGCACGCAAGAAAACCAGCAGGTCCGGTTTTGTTCTTGACCCGGCAAGAGAGGTTCAATTGGTCATCCGGCCGGACATAGAGGACAGGAGCTTCCATGATACGGTCAAGGCGTACACCGGACCGGAAGAGCAATGGAAAGAATGCATCCGGCCGCTGGAGGACGGGTTCGCGTTTGAACCGGACCGGGGCCGCCGCCTTGTGGTGAACGTTTCAAAGGGGGCATACGTTATCGAGCCGGAATGGCAGTATATGGTCCATCGCCCTGTAGATGCGGAAAGGGGGCTTGACCCGGATTCGGATCTTTTCAGCCCGGGGTATTTCGATATCCGGATTGCCGGAGGAGAAACGGTTTGTGTGGATGCCCGGGTGCAGACGAACTCCGGTGAAGGTGCAGAGAATTTTGATGATCGGAACGCCTGTGAGATTGAATCAAGACCCGAAAAGCAGGACAGGGCAAATAACGAAAAGCAAGGGTTTCAGGAGACCGTGTATAAAAGCCTGGATGCGTTTCTGGTGGACCGGGAATCGGACAAGAGTGTCATTGCCGGATATCCCTGGTTTCTGGACTGGGGCAGGGACAGCCTGATCTTCTGCCGGGCGCTGATCGAATTGGGCAGGTTCGAGGAGGCAAGGGGGATTCTGCGGCTGTTCGGACGGTTCGAGAAACACGGGACATTGCCCAACATGATCGTGGGAGAAGATGCCGGGAACATCGAAACCTCAGACGCTCCGCTGTGGTTTGTGGCCTGCTGCAGGGAAATTTTTGAAAAAGAGCCGGACAGTACGTTTATGGAGGAACCTCTCGGGGAACGGACCGTGGCCGAAACCGTGCTGTCGATTGTTCAGAACCTGAAAAGCGGCACACGAACCGGCGTGTTCATGGACAGCGCCTCTCTTCTTCTGTACAGTCCGTCCCATTTTACATGGATGGACACCAACTTTCCTGCCGGAACCCCCAGGCAGGGATATCCGGTGGAAATCCAGGCGCTTTGGCACTATGCTCTTGAATTTATGTCCATGGCCGACATCGCAGGAGACCGGCAAAAATGGAAGAAAATGGCTGATACGGTGAAAGAGAATATTACCGTCCTTTTTTATGGAAAGGATCAGGGGTTTTTTTCCGACTGCCTGCATGCCGACCGGCGAATGTCTGCGTTTGAAGCAAAAGCAGATGACGCCCTGCGGCCCAACCAGATTTTACTGATCACGTTGAACGTGATTTCAGATTTTGATATATGTAAGAATACTCTGAATGCCTGCATGGAGCTTCTGGTTCCGGGGGCGATAAGGAGTCTTTCCGACCGGCCGACGGCATTTCCCTTTGAAATCCGTCACCACGGAACGCTTTTGAAAGATCCCCACTATCCGTATTCCGGCCGGTATACCGGGGATGAGGACACCCAAAGGAAACCTGCCTACCATAACGGGACGGCATGGACATGGCAGTTTCCCATGTTCTGTGAAGCCTGGGCTGAAACATTTCAAGGCAACGCCTTTGAAACCGCCCTTGCCTGGCTCGGCAGCCCGGTGAAGCTTATGGAGAAAGGGGCGGTGGGATTTATACCGGAGATACTTGACGGGGATTTTCCCCACACCCCAAGGGGATGTGATGCCCAGGCATGGGGATCAAGTGAGCTTGCACGGGTGATCTGTAAACTTGAGCCGAATCGTACTGCTCGTTTCCACTGAATGGAGGCCGTCATGAGCCATGCAAAGCAAAAACCGAGAATTCTGATCGTCACCCCCGAAGTTACCTATCTGCCCGAGGGGATGGGGAACCTCTCCAATTATTCGGCCAAGGCGGGGGGCTTGGCTGATGTATCGGCAGCACTGATCAGTGCCCTGTTTGATCTGGGGTGTGATGTACATGTGGCACTGCCCGACTACAGGAACCTGTTCGATGATGCACCCGTGGTGTTCAGCAGGGAGCTTGTCCGGATACGGCAGCGGCTGAACAACGAGCGGATCCACCTGGCGGAAGACCGGGCGTTTTACTACCTCAACACGGTGTATTCCGGATATTCCAACCAGGATCTCAAGGTTTCACTGGCGTTCCAGAGGGAGCTTTTGTACAATATTATCCCGAGGGTGAATCCGGATATCATTCACTGCAATGACTGGATGACCGGACTGGTGCCGGCAATGGCAAAACAGTTCGAGATTCCCTGTCTGTTCACGATCCACAACATTCATACGATCACCGCCACAATGGAGGAAATCGAGGATAGGGGCATTGACGCGCCATTGTTCTGGAATTATCTCTATTTCCGGAATCCGCCCCACAACTACGAGGAGAGCCGGGGCTGGAACCCGGTGGATTTTCTGGTGTCCGGGGTGTTTGCCTCCCATTACGTGAATACGGTGAGCCCGACCTTTCTCGAGGAAATCGTACACGGCAGACATCCTTTTGTCAAAGAGCCCCTGCGGCAGGAACTTGCCAACAAATGGCACGCAGGATGCGCTGACGGGGTTCTCAACGCTCCTGAGCCCGAATTCAATCCTGCGGTGGATGAAAAGGTGAAATTCAACTTCGGACCCAAAAATCACAGACAAAAGAAGGCGGAAAACAAACTTGTTCTCCAGAAAACCCTGGGGCTTGAGGAAGATGAACACGCACCGCTTTTTTTCTGGCCGTCCCGGCTTGATCCGGTCCAGAAAGGATGCCGGCTTCTGGCGGACATTCTCCACAGCATTGTGGCGGAATACTGGCAGGACCGCCTTCAGGTGGTTTTTGTGGCCAACGGCATGTTCCAGGTGCATTTCACCGAGATCGTCCGGATTCACGGCATCGAAAATCGGGTGGCGGTGTGCGATTTTGTGGAAAAGCTCTCCCACCAGGCGTTTGCCGCTTCCGATTTTATTGTAATGCCGTCCTCTTTCGAGCCGTGCGGCCTTCCCCAGATGGTCGGCTGCATTTACGGATCCCTTCCCATTGTCCATGATACAGGAGGCCTCCATGACACCATTCACCAGATGGATGTGGAAAACAATACCGGCAACGGGTTTTTGTTCAACGTTCATGATGCAGGAGGGCTGAAATGGGCGGTGGACAGGGCCATGGATTTTTACCGCCTGGACGGGGATACAAAAGAGGAGCAGATCCGGCGGGTGATGATCGAGGGAGTGCTGACGTTCAACCACACCGAGTGCGCGGAAAAATATATTCAACTGTATGAAAAAATGCTGAAAAGGCCGTTT
>CAYFVA010000149.1:0-1520 GCA_964346265.1 uncultured Desulfobacterales bacterium | reverse complement strand
CTGGGAAAAGAAGCAGGAATTCACTCTCGGGCGACTCGGAGACACGGGCGTGTTTGAAAAACGGTTTGACGCGGATGCATTTCAGCACGGGGATCTCTACAGACTGAAGGTGGAATGGAACGGCGGGGAGGGGGACCGGATTCCCACTGCGGCCGGCCGGGTGGTCCAGGATGGCGCCACCTTGATTTTCAATGTACAGGTATGGAACCCAAAACCGTTTCCATGGCAGGCGGGGCATCCCGGACCCGGGGAGGAACCGCTGCTGATTTATGAGGCCCATGCAGGAATGGCCCTGGAAGAAGAACGGATCGGCACCTGGTCCGAGTTTGAGCAGCATATCCTGCCGAAAATCAAAAAGGCCGGGTACAATGCGGTGCAGCTCATGGCCGTGCAGGAGCACCCCTACTACGGCTCGTTCGGATACCATGTCTCCAGCTTTTTCGCCCCGTCCTCCCGGTTCGGTACCCCGGAAGAACTCAAAAGCCTGATTGACAAGGCCCATTCCATGGGGCTGTGGGTGTTCATTGATGTTATTCATTCCCATGCCGTGAAAAACGAGATCGAAGGACTTTCCCGGTTTGACGGGACTTTTCACCAGTTCTTCCATGCAGATGAACGGGGCAGCCACAGTCTTTGGGATTCCAGGTGCTTTGATTACGGAAAACTGATGGTGGTCCGTTTTCTTCTGTCCAACCTGCGGTACTGGCTGGAGGAGTTCCATGTGGACGGGTTCCGGTTTGACGGGATCACAAGCATGCTGTTCGAGGATCACGGTCTCGGAAAAGCGTTCACCGGGTATGACGACTACTTTAACAGCGGCCTGGATGTGGACGGCCTGTCTTATCTTTTCCTTGCCAACCGCCTGGTCCACGGGATTTCTCCGTCTGCTGTTACGATTGCCGAGGATGTCAGCGGTTTTCCCGGGCTTGCCGCGCCTGCCCGGCAGGGGGGAATCGGTTTTGATTACCGGTTTTCCATGGGGGTGCCGGATTTCTGGATCAAGCTGTTAAAAGAGTATGCAGACGAGGACTGGCCGCTGGGCACCTTGTGGCATGAGCTGATCTCCAGCCGGGAAGAAGAAAAGACCATCAGTTATGTGGAATCCCATGACCAGGCCCTTGTGGGGGACATGACCGTGATGATGCGGCTGATGGGATCGGATATTTACCATGCCATGTCCGTTTACAGCACCGGTCTCAAAACGGTCCGGGCGGTGAGTCTTCACAAGATGATACGGCTTGTTACCCTGGGGACCGCCAAGAGCGGATATTTGAATTTTATGGGCAATGAGTTCGGCCACCCCGAATGGATCGATTTTCCCTCCGAGAGGAACAACTGGTCCTATACATATGCAAGGCGGCAGTGGTCATTGCGGTACAACCAGGTGCTTTATTACAGCAAACTGGCCGAGTTTGACCAGTCCATGATCGAACTTGTGAAATCAGGCGGCATCATCGACTCCAAAAAGCCGGACCTTCTGCATCTTCACGAGGAAAACCGCGTGATCGCGTTCATGCGGG
>CAYFVA010000148.1:0-5663 GCA_964346265.1 uncultured Desulfobacterales bacterium | reverse complement strand
AATTCCTTCTGGTAAATATAGAGCAGAACTGCTGCGATGCCGAAAAGAAGCGGACCGTATATCAGTCCGGTGATGCCGAATAGTTTGAGGCCGCCGATAATGGCGAAAAAGATCAGGAATGTGCCCATGCCTGCGCTGCCCTTCATGAACAGCGGCCGGATCAGGTTGTCGGAAAGGCTGACCACGACCGCGCACCATGCAGCCATGAAAAGTGCGGCACCGATTTTACCGGACACAAATAGGAAAAAGCACGCCGGAACCCAGATCAGGGCTACGCCCACCACCGGGATCAATGAGGAAAATGCCATCATGATGCCCCAGAAAAATGCGGGAAGCCCGGCAACGGCAAAAGCGATACCGCCGAGTGCTCCCTGGACAAGGGCCGTCAGGAAAGTGCCCAGAATGGCGGATTTGGTAACAGTTTTGATTTTATCCAGAATTTCCCTCTTCTGGCTGTTGGAAAGGGGAATCAGATGAAGAGCCTGGTTGGTAATGGTTTTTTCATCCCGGATGAAAAAAAAGAAGGTAAAGAGCATAAAGAAAAGCTGGATCACAAGAGCGGAAATGTTTCCGGCCATGGCTTTTCCCGAGTTGATCAGGATTGTCCCCACCTGCCGGCTGTAATCAAGGGAAATTTTTCCGATGTCAAAGCTTTCCGGGTTGATTCGTTCCTTCAGGTCGGGAAAATATTTTCCGGTAAGTGCCACTGCTTTGTCCACATACGGGTCCATGTTTCCGGCCTCGATCCATTCGGATATGGCGGTAAACGAACTGATTCCCTGTTTGATGAGAATCATTCCCACCAGCAGGATCGGCAATATGACACTGACCGCGAAGAGAATGGTTGAGAAGGCCGCGGATAGTGTTTTTTTCTCCTTGAAAAGAACCAGGATCCGGTTGTGAACGGGAGACACAGCAAGTGCGGCCAGAGAGCCGAGGATAATCGGGTTCACAAATGGTCTTATGATTATGAAACATGCGGTAAGGACCACCGCAATCAGCAGAAACAGAAAGTAGTGGGATGGATTGAAAACGATTTTTTTCCGATCATCCGTGTCTTTCTGGTCTTCCATGGATTCCGCCGAAATTGGGTGTCTTGTTTGTTGAAATAAACTCTGTTATAGTTTTTGTTTTTATTGTAAAAAAACTTGACAAACTATACAAGGATGCGCCTGAAATGGCAATAATGAAATTCGATACCCTATGTCAGCGTTCAAGAACCAGGCAGGAATATCTTGGGTTACCCCTGGAAAAGGAGACAGTAAAATGAGAGAAGGGAAAGGCAGGTGCAGCTGGTTTTGGGTTTCAGCAGTGGCAGGTCTGCTTGTGTCGGTTCTTGTATTCCAGGGTCCCGCTCTTGCAGATACCCGGCAGCAACGGGTCCGACCGGTAAAAACCGTTGTGGTGAAAGAGCGGCATACATTGGAAACCAGGGAGTTTCCAGGCATTGCACGGTCGGCAAAAGAGGTGAAGTTGTCTTTCCGGGTGGCCGGGCCCATGATCTCATTTGACGCAGGCGTCGGTCAGACTGTTGAAAAGGGACAGGTGCTGGCCCGGATCGATCCCCGGGATTTTCAAAACCGGATCGATCAATTGAACGCCGGGATCAGCGAGGCTCAAGCCAAGCTTTCGGCAATGAAAAAGGGAGCCAGGCCGGCTGATATCAAAATGCTCGAATCCGAGCTTGATGGAGCCCGGGCTTCGTACAAGGAGGCAAAGCAGAATTTTGAGCGGATTTCCATGCTGTATGAAAAAGAGGTGGTGCCGGAATCGTCTTATGAACGGGCACGGTCCGCTTTTGATTCGGCTTCGGCCAAACGGGAAGCGGCAGTCCAGGCCCTTTCCAAGGCAAGAGAAGGGGCAAGGGCCGAGGACATACAGGCCATGGAATCGAAAATCGACGGGCTTGAATCTCAACTGAAAGCGGCCCGGGACGCACACGGTGATACGTTTCTCAAAGCCCCTTTCAAAGGGGTGGTGAACCGGAAGTTCGCCGAAGTTCACGAAACCGTGGCTGCAGGGCAGCCGGTGCTGACGCTCCTTGACTTTTCCACAAGAGAGGTGCGGACCTCGATCACCGAAAAAATGCTGAGATCCATGGATGAGGTCAGCCGAATCCAATGCACCTTTACCGCAATTCCGGGCAAGGCGTTTCAAGCCGAGGTAAAGGAGATCGGCAAAAAAACGGATACGGCCAGCCAGAGTTATCCGGTGACCCTTCTGGTCCATGCCTCCCGGGAAAACCGGATTTATCCGGGCATGGCCGCCACAGTCCGCTTTTCACTTCCGTCTGACGGGAAAGATAGAGGATTTGTCGTTCCGGCGGACTCGATCTTTGCCGATAATAACGGCACGACCTGTCTGTGGGTGGTGAATGAAGATTCCATGACCGTTCAGAAACGGAAACTTGAAGGAGTGGAGCTGTCCGGGAAAACCGCAGTGGTGAAAAACGGCATTTCAAAAGGGGACCGGGTGGTATGCGCCGGTGCGCCGTTTCTTACAGAGGGCCGGAAGGTGAAACTGTTGAACAATGAATCGAACCGGAGGTAACACTTGAACCTGACCAGGCTGAGCATTGACCGGCGGATGGTATCCTATGTGCTGACACTTCTGCTTGTGTCGGGCGGCATACTGTCCTACCAGAACCTGGGCCGGCTGGAGTTTCCCAAGTTCACCATCAAAACCGCCCTGGTCATGACCCGTTATCCCGGGGCCACCGCGCTCGAGGTGGAGCAGGAGGTGACGGATCCCATGGAAATCGCCGTCCAGCAGCTCTCCCAGATCGACGAGGTCCGTTCCATGTCCAAGCCGGGATTGTCTGTTGTGTATGCGGATATCAAGGACAAGTACATGAGCCCGGACATTCCCCAGGTGTGGGACGAACTGAGGAGGCAGGTGAACGATCTCGCCCCGGATCTCCCTCCCGGCGTCAAAACACCGGTGGTCAATGATGACTGGGGGGATGAATACGGAGTGTTTTACGCCCTTACCGGAGAGGGGTATACGTTCAGCGAGCTTGAGGATTTTGCCAAAATCCTCAAACGCGAGCTCCTGCTGGTACAGGATGTGGCCAGTGTGGAGCTTTGGGGCGACCGCACCGAAGTGGTGGATATCGAGATGTCAAAGGCCCGGATGGCGCAATTCGGCGTGTCCGTGCAGCAGGTGGTGGACACCCTGAACCGGCAGAACATGGTGGCGGATGCAGGCCGGGTCAAAGTGGGCCGGGATTATGTACACATTCGTCCCACAGGAGATTTTACCAGTATATCCGACATGGAAAAGCTGCTGGTGACGTCGAACCGGCAGGGCGACCTGGTGCGTCTGGCGGATATCGCCTCGGTTTCCAGGGGGTATCTCGACCCGCCCCGGTGGATCATGCGGCACAACGGGGAAAATGCCCTCGGTATCGGGGTGGCCGCCGTATCCGACGGCAACGTGGTCACCATGGGCAAAGCGGTGGAGGAACGGATCGACGAGCTGACGGGCCAGGCACCGGTGGGCATGGAGCTCGATCCCATCGCGTTTCAGGCGGACACGGTGGCCGAATCGGTGAACACCTTCGTGATCAATCTCATCGAGGCCATGACCATCGTGATCGTGCTTTTGTGCATCTTCATGGGAGTCGCAAGCGGGATCATGATCGGCGGGATCCTGCTGTTGACGATTTTCGGCACTTTCATCGTCATGAACATCATGGACATCAGTCTCCAGCTCATATCCCTGGGTGCGCTGATCCTGGCGCTGGGCATGCTGGTGGACAACGCCATCGTGATCACCGAGGGGATAATCGTTAAAACCCGGGCAGGTGTGCCGAGACGCCGGGCGGCCCTGGAGACTGTGGGGAAGACGCAACTTCCCCTTCTCGGCGCCACTCTGGTGGCCATACTCGCCTTTGCCGCCATCGGTACGTCCAATGATTCGTCAGGGGAGTTCTGCGGCTCTCTTTTCAAGGTCATGTGCATCTCCCTTGCTCTGAGCTGGCTTCTGGCGGTGACATTGACGCCGCTTTTCTGTATCCGTTTTTTGAAACCGTCGAACGGCAAAGAAGGAGAAGAAAACAATGATCCGTACAAGGGAACATTTTTCCAGCGATACCGCGGTTTCCTTGAAACCTGCCTGAAACATCGGTATGCAACGGTTTTGTTCATGCTCTTTCTTCTGGGCCTGTCCCTTTACGGGTTCACGTTTGTCAAAAGCAGCTTTTTTCCCAAATCGAGCCGGCCCCAGTTCATGATCGATTACTGGAAAGCGGAAGGATCTCATATCACGGAAACCTCGATGGATCTGGAACGGGCCGAAAAGTGGATGGCAGAGCACGACAACGTGAAAAAAGTGGATACGTTTGTGGGACAGGGGGCATTGCGGTTCCTTCTCAACTACGACCCCGAGCTGCCGGATTCAAGCTACGGCCAGCTTCTGGTGACGGTGAAGGACTATTCAAAAATCGACGCCATGATTCCTCAAGTGAGAGCGTATTTCAAGGAACACTTCCCTGCCGCCGAGACAAAGGTGAAAAAATTCGTCCGGGGACCGGGCACCGGGGCTGATATCGAGGCAAGATTCAAAGGGCCGGACCGGAAAGTCCTGAGAGAGTTGTCGTATAAGGCGCAGGAGATCATGGCCAAAGACCCCCTGGCCGTGAATATCCGGGATAACTGGCGGCAGAAGATCAAGGGGGTGGAACCGGTGGTGGCTGAAGCTGAAGCCAGAAGGCTGGGGATTACCCGGCCGGTGATCGCCCGGGCCGTGGCGGTGTCGTTTTCCGGCAAGGCGGTGGGGCTGTACCGGGAAAAGGATGAGCTTCTGCCGATAATGCTCCGTGTGCCGGAAAACGAGCGCAAATCAATAGACGCCATCCGGAGCGTCCAGGTGGAAAGCCCGGTAACGGGGAAATCCGTGCCCTTGTCCGCCATTGTCAAGGATTTCCAGATCAAATGGGAGGACTCGATCATCCGGCGGCAGGACCGGCAGCGGACCATCACCGCCCAGTGCGACCCTGCATATGGGCCGGCCAGCGTCCTGTTTTCAAAACTCAGACCGCAACTGGAGAACATCGACCTGCCGGAAGGGTATTCCCTCGAGTTCGGCGGAGAATACGAGAGTTCAAGCGAGGCGCGCGCAAGCCTTCTCGGGCCGGTCCCGTTCTTTTTTGCCGGCATGGTGCTGATCGTGATCATGCTGTTTAACGCCCTTAGGCAACCCTTGATCATCTTTTTGTGCATTCCGCTTGCCTTAATCGGGGTGACTGCGGGACTGCTGGGTTTCGGCCAGCCGTTCGGTTTTATGTCACTTCTGGGATTTTTGAGCCTTTCCGGCATGATCATCAAAAACGCGGTGGTGCTCATCGACCAGATCGATCTGGAAATCCGGGACGGCAAGGATACGTTCAACGCCATCCTCGATTCATCCGTCAGCCGTCTTCGTCCCGTACTCATGGCCGCCATGACCACCGTACTCGGGATGACACCGCTTGTGTTTGATCCGTTTTACCGCGGGATGAGCGTGACCATCATGGGCGGACTGACGTTCGGAACCGTACTGACCCTAATCGTGGTCCCGGTGCTGTACAGCATTTTCTTTCACAGTGGCAGCAAGTCCTCCAAAATGTGAAGATCTTTGCCATATTCCCGGCATCAGCCGATCCGGTGGTACCTTCCGCTCAT
>CAYFVA010000147.1:2681-5738 GCA_964346265.1 uncultured Desulfobacterales bacterium | reverse complement strand
GGCCACCTCTTCCCGGCGTGTCGGGTTGGCCTTTGCCAATACCGTG
Source organism: uncultured Desulfobacterales bacterium (assembly GCA_964346265.1). Classification (GTDB taxonomy): domain Bacteria; phylum Desulfobacterota; class Desulfobacteria; order Desulfobacterales; family Desulfobacteraceae; genus JAIPEK01. The sequence goes on along the minus strand of CAYFVA010000147.1, from coordinate 5,692 downwards.
ATCAGGGCATTGTTCAACAAAAATCCCTCTTCGATTTCCATGGCTGTGCTTTTTTTTGTTCTCATCTTTTTGAGTGCCTTGATCCGTTTCTGTTCGATGTCGGACAGCCGGGTTCCCCTGTTTTTCGGGTAGGTGAAAAGCTCTGCGCCCGGAAGTTCAAGCGCCTCTTTCACAGCCCGGATACAGGCATCTCCATACATGGACATCTGCTTGTCACTGAGGGCGCCGGACCTTTTGAGCATCTCTTTTGTCACCGGTTTTTTCCAGGCCATTCTTGAAAGGCTGTTCGCCCCCATCACCTTGAAAAGGGGAAAATCCTTTTTTTCGGCAATTTTCATGCGCATGTGCAGAAGATATTCCAGAACCGTGAGTGTCCGGCTGTCCATCTTGCCGGCACCCTTGAACTTAATAAAGAGAGGAGAATCATTGTTCTGTTCAAACCGGACCCGGGTCTGCTTTTCGCACTCCTGCCTCACCCATTCCAGCCTCCCTTTTTCCAGAAGACTCTTTTTCAAAATATCGGATATCCTGAACAGGTAGGCCACATCCTCGGCACAATAGGAAAGCATGTCATCGGTGAGAGGACGTCTTGTCCAGTCGGTTTTCTGAAATTTTTTATCAAGGTCTGCATTACAGTACTCCTTTGCCAGGGCTGCAAGACCCCGCTCCCGGATACCGATTATTTTGCAGGCAATCTCGGTGTCGAACAGATTCGAAACCCGGATGCCAAAGTCCCGGTCCAGGCTCCGGACATCAAAATCAGCGCCGTGCATGATTTTCTCCACCAAAGGATCCGCCATCACCGGGGCCAGAAGATCTATCCGGTCCGTCTGCAGAGGATCGACAAGAAAAACCCCTTTTGAGCTGCCGATCTGGATCAGGCAGACCTTTTCAGTGAAATGGTGCATGGAATCGGCCTCGAGATCCACTGCAATTTTTTGTTCCGTCTCAAGGGAACGGCACAGTTGTGCCAGCTCTTCCTGTGTATCCACGGTTTGGTATGTGTTCATTTTTTCCTTGACCGCTCTTTCGGCATCACTTAGTATAAACAGTTTACAACTGAACGGTACGGCTATTTATTAATACGTTATATTCAGGAAACCCAAAATGATTACTATAACACTTCCGGACCACACGATAAAGTCATTTGAAGAAAAGATCCAGGGAATCGATGTGGCACGCAGCATATCCGAAGGTTTTGCAGGAAACTGCGTGGCCATGGCCCTCAACGGCACCCTTTTCGATATGGATACGGTGATCGACCGGGATACACAGCTCCGGTTCGTTACGGTCAATGACGAGGAAGCCCTTGAAATCCTGCGGCACAGCTCGGCCCACGTCATGGCCGAAGCGGTGCAGAACCTGTATGAAGACGCCCTTCTTACCATCGGTCCGGTGGTAAAGGACGGATTTTACTACGACATCGATATGCCACCGGTTTCCGAGGACGACTTCCCAGCCATTGAAGCGGAAATGAAAAAAATCATCAAAGCCAAAAAGCCGTTTCAACGAATGGTGGTATCCAAAGAAAAAGCCATTGAACTTTTCAAAGACAATCCCTACAAAGTCGAGCTGATCAAAGAGCTCGAAGACCGGGAGATTTCCCTGTACCAGCAGGGAGCGTTCATCGATCTTTGCCGGGGTCCCCATGTGCCGCACACCGGTTTTATCCGCAGTTTCAAGCTCATGAAGAACTCCGGGGCCTACTGGCGGGCCGACCAGAACCGCGCCCAGCTCCAGCGGCTTTACGGAACCGCTTTCTTTGACAAAAAACAGCTGAAAAAGCACCTGGACCTTATCGAGGAGGCCAAAAAGCGGGACCACAGAAAACTCGGGACACACCTCGATCTTTACAGTTTTCATGACGAGGCCGCAGGAATGCCGTTTTTCCACGCAAGAGGCATGGAGTTGTGGAACGCCCTTCTGGCCTACTGGCGCGCCGAGCACAAGCGGGCCGGGTACGTGGAGACCAAAACCCCGCTGCTTTTGAACCGGCAGCTGTGGGAAAAGAGCGGCCACTGGGATAACTACCGGGAGAACATGTACACCAGCGTAATCGATGACGAAGAGTATGCCATCAAACCCATGAACTGCCCCGGCGGTATGCTGTTGTACAAAACCCGGGCCCACTCCTACCGGGACCTGCCTCTGAGGGCCGGGGAAATCGGCCTTGTCCACCGGCACGAACTGAGCGGCTCCCTTGCCGGGCTCTTTCGGGTCCGGGCCTTTCACCAGGATGATGCCCATATTTTCATGACCCCGGACCAGATCGAGCAGGAGATCGTCGGGGTACTCAAGCTTGTGGACCGGATTTACAGCAGCTTCGGCCTATCCTTTCATCTCGAACTTTCCACGAGGCCGGAAAAATCCATCGGCACGGACCAACAGTGGGAACAGGCCACATCAGGCCTTCGAAACGCCCTTGAAACCTACGGCAAGGAGTACGTGATCAACGAAGGGGATGGTGCCTTTTACGGCCCCAAAATCGACTGCCACATCCGGGACGCCCTGGAACGCACCTGGCAGTGCGGCACCATCCAGCTCGACATGGCCCTGCCGGAACGGTTCGATCTCACCTACAAGGACAGGGACAATGAAAAACATCGGCCCATCATGATCCACCGGACCGTTTTCGGCTCCATCGAGCGGTTTCTCGGGATCCTGGTGGAACATTTCGCAGGAAAATTCCCCCTGTGGCTGGCCCCGGTCCAGGCGGTTCTCCTGCCGGTGAACGATGATCTGACCGATTTCGCAGAAACCATGAAATCCACGCTGGAGACAGAAGGGCTGCGGGTAGAGGTGGATGCAGCCAACGAACGGCTGAAAAAGAAAATCCGGCAGGCCCAGGTGAGCTATATTCCCCTGATCATAACGGTGGGGGAGAAAGAAAAGGAATCCGGCACCCTGGCCGTCCGGACACTGGACGGAAATGTACGGATGGGGGTTACGCCCGAAGACCTCGTCCGGCACGTCCATGACCACATCAAGGCCGGAAGCCTGGAGACGCTGTC
>CAYFVA010000147.1:0-2581 GCA_964346265.1 uncultured Desulfobacterales bacterium | reverse complement strand
TATACAATTCTGGTGGTGGACGACAACCTTCTGAACCTGAAGCTCATTGAAAAGTCCCTTTCAAAAGAGGGATACCGGATCCTTACGGCAACCGACGGCACAAAAGGCAGGCAAAAGGCTTTGCAGGAAAAGCCCGCCCTGATCCTTCTCGACATCCAGATGCCCGGGGAAGACGGATTCGATGTCATTTCCCGACTGAAGAACAACCCGGATACAAGCACCATCCCGGTCATTTTTCTCACCGGCACAAGTGAAGTCGCTTCCAAACTCAAAGGGTTTGAACTCGGTGCGGTGGACTATATCACCAAACCGTTCCACCCCCTTGAAGTCCTGGCCCGGGTGCGGATGCATCTCAAGCTTTCCATTGCCACCAACTCGCTCATCGAAGGCCAGGCGGAAAAACTCAGGCAGGTGGCCGAAGCCCAGAATTCCATGCTGCCGAGACCCGAAGACAGTCCCGGCGCCGCCTTCGGGGTATACTACAAGGCTCTTGAAGAGGCCGGAGGAGATTTTTACGACGTTATCAAAATCTCGGACAATATCTTCGGGTACTTTCTTGCCGATTTTTCAGGCCATGATATCAAAACAAGCTATATGACCGCCTCCCTGAAAGCGCTTCTCGCCCAGAACTGCACGCCGGTGTACTCCCCGGAAGAAAGCATGAAAATGCTCAATGATGTGCTGGTCCGGATTCTTCCACAGGGAAAATTTCTCACCGCCTGCTACATTCACCTGAACCGGGACACCAAACAGCTCACCGTGGTTAATGCGGGGCACCCCCCGATCGTTCATCTGCCCTTTAACAAAGCACCGCGCCTGATCAAAACCGAAGGGGATATCCTCGGCACTTTCAAGGATGCGCGGTTCGGCAGACAGACCGTTGAAGTGGCTGAAAAAGACCGGTTTTACCTGTATTCGGACGGGCTCGTGGAATCGGCTGAAAAAAAAGTCACCTGGCCCAAAGGCGCCGAGGCCCTTCTTCCGATCATCGAAGCGGCCAGGCATGCGGAGCTGGAGAACGCATCCGGGGTCCTCATCGAATCCATTTTCAATGCAAACCATACAGCCGAGGACGACATCACCGTCATCTGCGTGGAGGTATAAGGCCGTCTTCATGCCGTCATCGTCCAACATATTTGAACGGACAATCGAACCGGGAAAGATGGTGCTCACTTTCAGTTCAGTGATGGAGAATATCGACCGGGCCTGCGCCGAAGGCATGGCCTTTATATCCGGGAGCACAGCTCGAATCAATCCCAAACACTTCCCTCTGAATCTGGTGATCCGCGAGGGCCTGACCAACGCGGTCAGACACGGAAACGATTGCGACCCGGAAAAATTGGTCCGCTTTTCCGTTCTCCTGGAAAACTCTTCCATCAGTTTTACCATAGAAGACCAGGGACCCGGTTTCGACTGGCAAAACAAGGATGTCTCCATCCGGAAACCGGATATGGAAACCGGCAGGGGGCTTTGGATCATAAGGGAATACGCCCATGAATACGCCTTCAACCCCAAAGGCAACATTCTTCACCTCAAACATAAGATTCCGCCCGGCAACATGTAATCTGATCCATACACACCCATAACAAATCCCTAACATCATTCCTGCAATGTTCACATGGAAGAAGGCCGTCGGAATTTTACAGAGAGCCGCTTTTTTTTACATGGGAAAACTGATAAAAGTAAAAAATACGGATACCCTTTTTACAAACCCGAAACACAAAGAAACCGAGGATCACATTACCGAAAAATTCGGTTAAGGAGAAAACATGAGTGGAGAATACTTTACACGAGAACTCGACAAAATCAAAAAAGAGATTCTGTCTCTGGGCACCATGGTTGAAGACCGGTTCAAAAACGCTGTTTACGCAGTCAAAATAAACAATATCGAACTGGCCCAGTCCATTATCGATACCGACCATGAAATCGACCAGAGAGAAATCGAGATTGAAGAGGAATGCCTCAAGGTACTTGCTCTGTACCAGCCGGTGGCCACCGACCTGAGGCTCGTAGTGGCCATCATCAAGATCAACAACGACCTGGAACGGGTGGCCGATCTTGCCAAAAGCATTTCCAGAAGGCTGAAATCCGCCGTCAAAAAACGCAGCGGCAGCCTGGAATACGATTATACATCCATGGCCGACAAGGTGGGCCATATGCTCAGGCTCAGCCTGGATGCCATTGTAAGGATGGATGTGGACATGGCCCACCAGGTCATCGGGATGGACGAGGATGTGAACCACATGCGCAACGATGCATACCAGTATGTGAAAGAGTTCCTGGACAAGGAAGAAACGGACGTGGACCGGCTCATCAACATGTACCTGATCTCAAGACACCTGGAACGGATTGCAGATCACACCACCAATATCGCTGAAGAAGTGGTCCATCTTGTGGAAGGGGAAATCATCCGCCACCGGAATACCAGCTCATAATACCCTGAAAAATCCGCCCCCTGAAGCAGCCGGTCTGAGTGGATCTTTCCGGCTGTTTTCCATTTTTATTCAAATTTTTTCTTGCCATTCCGTCCATAACATTATAAAAACATGCCCGTTTGATATGAAAACAAAATCCTAACAAA
>CAYFVA010000146.1:0-5749 GCA_964346265.1 uncultured Desulfobacterales bacterium | reverse complement strand
ACCATATCAACCGAATGCTGCAACGACTATTTCAACTTGAACAGTCAATTTCCGGAAAGCCTGTATGAAGAGGTTGAAAACGCCATGGCCGTCGTGGAAGAAGAAATGGGCATGAAATTCGGAGATAAAAGCGATCCTCTTCTGGTCTCCTGCAGATCCGGGGCCCGCAAATCCATGCCGGGCATGATGGAAACCGTTCTCAATGTCGGCCTCTGCACGGATACCATCCCCGGCTTGATAGAAAAAACCGGTAATGAATGGTTTGTATATGATTCCTACAGAAGGCTGATCATGATGTACTCCGACGTTGTCATGGAAAAAGCCGAAGAAATCACCCCGGAAGACGGCATGGGAATCCGTCTGCAGCTTGAAATGATGATGAATGATCTCAAAAACGACAAGGGATACCAGAGTGACACCGAAATCAATGTGGAGGAGATGAAACTTCTCTGCGACAGATTCAAGGGAAGAATCAAGGAAAAACTGGGGGATGAATTTCCGGACAATGCGCAGGACCAGCTCTTCGGTGCAATCGGCGCGGTCTTTAAAAGCTGGAACGGCAAACGGGCCGTCTCTTACCGGCGGATTGAACACATTCCGGATGAATGGGGCACTGCAGTGAACGTTCAGAGCATGGTGTTCGGAAACATGGGAGATACATCGGCAACCGGTGTTGCTTTTACCCGGGACCCGGCCACCGGTATTAACAAATTCTACGGCGAATGGCTCCCCAACGCCCAGGGGGAAGATGTGGTTGCCGGAACACGAACCCCGAATCCTCTGAACAATGACACCAAAAATGATCAGAACACGCATCTTCCATCCCTTGAAGAGAGCATGCCGGAACTTTACAGGGAACTGGCCCGGATCCGGGATACGCTTGAACATCACTACAAGGATATGCAGGATATCGAGTTTACCATCCAGCAGGGCACCCTTTACATGCTCCAGTGCCGGGCGGGGAAACGAACCGCCACAGCGGCCCTGAATATGGCAATGGACATGTTCGATGAGAATATCATCGGAGAGAAAACCCTGGTCACCCGGTTGCTGCCCAAGCAGCTGGACGACCTTCTTCATCCCCTGGTTGACCCCGAATCCGAAAAAAACGCGGTTCAGGTGGCCCACGGGCTTCCGGCCGGTCCGGGCGGAGCTTGCGGACAGATTGTTTTCAATGCGGAAGATGCGGTCAAATGGGCCAAGACAAACAAAGACGTTATCCTGGTCAGGGAGGAAACCAATCCGGAAGACATTGAAGGCATGAGATCCGCCTGCGCCATTTTAACAGCCCGCGGCGGTATGACCAGCCATGCGGCTCTTGTGGCCAGAGGCTGGGGAAAATGCTGTATTGTCGGAGCCGGAGCTCTTCATATCGACTACGCCAACAAGCAGGTGACCAGTAACGGAAAGGTTTACAAGGAAGGAGATTTGTTCACCTTGAACGGCTCAAGAGGTATTGTGTATGAAGGAAGCCTGAAGATGAAGGATGCCACGGAAAACCCGAGATTCAAAAATTTCATGGAGATGGCGGACAAATACCGGACCATGAAGGTGAGGACCAATGCGGACACTCCTGAAGATTCCGCACTGGCCCTGGATCTTGGGGCCGAAGGAATCGGACTTTTCAGAACAGAGCACATGTTCTACGGATCCGAATCCGGAACCCCGCTCTTTCTTCTCCGCAAGATGATACTGAGCAAGTCGGATACGGAAAGGCAAAGGGCCATAGAAGAGCTTTTTCCGTATGTGAAAAAAGAAATCCAGGCAACCCTGGAGGTGATGGGCAGCTATCCGGTAACATTCAGACTGCTGGATCCGCCGCTTCATGAATTTGTTCCCCATTCGGAAGAAAACCGCAATGAGATCGCCAAAGCCCTTGGCATTGATGCCGAAGAGGTGATCAAGAGAAGTGAATCTCTCAGGGAAACCAACCCCATGATCGGCCACAGGGGCGTCCGGCTCGGCATCACCTACCCGGAAATCACTGAAATGCAGATCCGGGCGGTCCTGGAGGCGTGTGCAGAGCTGATCACTGCAGGCAAAAAACCGGTTTCGGAAATCATGGTTCCTGTCACCTGTAACGAAAAAGAACTCTCTTTTGTCAAACAGATCAACGACCGGGTATACAAAGAGGTGCTGACAAAATACGGGCTGGAAGCCATAGACTTCAAATTCGGCACCATGATCGAAATTCCCAGAGCCGCCCTGATCTCGGACAAGATGGCGGAAGATTCCGAATTTTTCTCTTTCGGAACCAACGATCTTACCCAGATGACATTCGGTTTCAGCCGGGATGATATCGGCTCTTTCATGAATGAATACATAGAAAATGCGGTTCTGGATTCGGATCCGTTCGAAACCATTGACAAAGAATCCGTGGGCAGGCTCATTGAAATCAGCGTGGAGAAAGCAAGAGCCGTACGGCCGGACATCAAACTCGGCATATGCGGAGAGCACGGCGGAGATCCGGATTCGGTCGAATTCTGCCATCAAGTGGGACTTACCTATGTGAGCTGCTCTCCGTACAGAGTCCCCATCGCCAGACTTGCCGCGGCCCAGGCTGCGATCAGTTCCGGCGATACCAACTGATCCGTCCGTACCGGATCCCTCCGAAAATACCGGGCCGGTCCTTTGAAGATTCTTTTCAAGGGCCGGCATCCGGTTGAAAAAACACCCTCCTTCCTGGTATTGCATTACTCTTTAATATTAAATATATTTAGTAATATTACCTATTGACATTGATCTTTTTATGTTTACTTTACGGATAAACACAAAGACAAACCAAAACTGAAAGGAGGAATCCATATGTCACTTGTAAGATACAATCCAATGAATGAACTCCATCCGTTCCAGAACACACTGAACCGGCTTTTCAACGAACCGTTTTTAAAAGAAGGCACAATGAACTCAATGAACTGGCAGCCTGCCGTCGACATTGAGAAAGAGGACGGAAAGATGTTGATCAATGCGGAACTGCCCGGCGTCAACAAGGATGATATATCCATTGATTTGGACGGAAATGTACTGACCCTGAAAGGCGAAAAAAAGGATGAAAAAGAGGTAAACGAAGGAAACGTCTATCGCAGGGAAAGTTTCAGAGGAACGTTTCAAAGATCCTTTACTCTCAATGAAAACGTGAACCCGGATGATATCAATGCCCATTTCAAGAATGGGGTTCTGAAGATTGAAGTTCCGCATACGGAACAGGAGAACAGGCGGCAGATCGAAGTGAAATAATACGGAGTCCGCATGCACCAGAAGATCGGGGCTGATTTTGCAGCCCCGATCTTTTACTTTTGCCCGCTGGAAAGTCTTTGCTGAAGAGCGGTGTACCGATTTTCAGAATCCATACGGTTCACTGCAATGGCCAAAGCTTTTTTGCTGCCCACCACAATCACAAGTTTTCTGCCGCGGGTCACTGCGGTGTAAATCAGATTGCGCTGAAGCAGCACATAATGCTGCGTTAACACCGGCAGGATCACCACCGGATATTCCGATCCCTGGGATTTGTGAATGGAGACGGCATAGGCATGTACAATTTCGTCAAGGCTTGAAAATTCATACTCGATCTTGCGTGAGCCAAAGGTCAGGATCATGACCTGACTGTCAAAATCGATTCTCAGGATCCGTCCGATATCCCCGTTAAAAACGGATTTGTCATAATTGTTACGGATCTGCATCACTTTATCTCCTTCGCAGAACTCGCTGATTCCCCTTTGTACTCCTTTTTTCCCGGGATTCAGCGTCTTTCGCAGAACCTGATTCAGGTTGCCGGCTCCGGCGACCCCTTTGTGCATCGGAGTGAGAACCTGAATATCATTGACCGGATCAAACCCGAATTTCTTTTCTACCCGATGCTGCACAAGCTCTACGATCACGTTGACCGCCTCTTCGGGCTCTTCTTTTTCAATAAAGAAAAAGTCGCTGTTTTCCTCCGTGCTGATGTCTGGAAAATAACCTTTGTTAATCCGGTGGGCGTTGACAATGATTCGGCTTTTCCTTGCCTGCCTGAAAATGGTATCAAGCTGTACTGTCGGGAAAAGGCCGGATTCAATGATATCCCCCAGAATGTTGCCGGCTCCCACCGATGGGAGCTGATTCACATCCCCGACCAGAAGGAGAATGGAATTATCCGGCACCGCTTTGAGAAGATGGTGCATCAGATACGTGTCGATCATGGAGACTTCATCAACAATCAGGATATCACAGTTCAACGGATTTTCTTCATTTTTTTCAAAGCCGCGCTTTTTCAGGGAAAACCGCAAAAGCCGGTGAATGGTTTTGGCGGGCATGAATGTCGCTTCGCTCATCTTTTTTGCCGCCCTTCCCGTGGGAGCCGCAAGCAGAATATTCGGTTGAAGCCGGTTGTAGATCTTGATAATGGCATTGATGATTGTGGTTTTTCCCGTTCCCGGCCCGCCGGTGATCACCAGAATTTTTTCACTCAAGGCCGCTTTAACCGCTTTTTTCTGTTTATCCGCCAGCCGGATCGTCAACTGACTTTCCACCCAGCCGAGGGCTTTGTCAATATCCACCTCTCTTATATTCCGCCCGGACTTTCTGATCCGGTTCATGCGTGAGGCGATTCCTTTTTCACTGAAAAAGTACCTGGCAAGGAACACATAGCCATTGGACCGATCCAGTACAACTTTCTGACGCTTCTCAGCTGTTTGGACCCCTTGGCCCGCCTGTTGGAGAGAAACCGAGATCAACTCTCCCACTTTCTGCAAAAGACCCTCATATGGATAGCAAGCATGCCCTTCTTCAGCCAGAACCGTTAACGTATACAAAACCGCCGCCTCGATTCTTATCAGAGAATGCCGCTCGATTCCGAGCTGTTCGGCAATTTTGTCCGCAGTGGCAAAGCCGATGCCGAAAATGTCTTCGGCAAGCCGGTACGGATTTTCTCTGACGACTTGTATGGCCTCATTGCCGTACTGTTTGAATATTTTGGCGGCATACGCGGAACTGACCCCGTAGGAACCGAGGAAAAGCATGACATTTCGGATTTCCTTCTGTTCTTCCCATGCTGCCCTGATCATTTCGATCCGCTTTTCACCGATTCCTTCAATGGCGGAAAGTTTCCGGATGTCATTTTCAATGATGTCAAGGGACTTTTCCTTGAATCGGTCAACGATACGCTCGGCCATGACGGGTCCGATCCCCTTGATCAATCCGGAGGCGAGATATTTCTTGATGCCGAATTCACTGGCCGGAGTTCTCGTGGTATAAGACTCCACCGCAAACTGCATGCCGTATCTGGGGTTATTGATCCAGTTTCCGGTCATTTCCAGAATTTCTCCGGGCACCGGATTGACGATATTTCCGACCACAGTCACAAGTTCGCGCTGCTGTCGGGTGTGTACCCTGCAGACAGTATAATTTGTCTCGTCACTGGTGAAAGTGACACGTTCAATCCGGCCTGCCAGCTTTGTGCTCATAAACCTTTACCGTCAAAAACAGCAAAGCGCATTCTCCGGCTGTAGGGCAAAATGCCGGGGAATGCGCTTTTTCAAGAAATATCTACGATTGTAACAGTTTATACGCCGGTCAGTGATGCCCGCCTTTTCCGGAAACCGTATCCACAATGGCCTTTCCGATACAGTAGACCATTCCGAGCCCCAGAATCGACATTGCGTACCAGAATCCGCCGAAAAACAGCAGGTGTCCCACGTCCCAACTCCATTCAAAATTAAAGGGAAACATAGTGTCATTCTCCTTTATACATATTTAAGATTCAGCTCCCTGT
>CAYFVA010000145.1:0-5850 GCA_964346265.1 uncultured Desulfobacterales bacterium | reverse complement strand
GAACAGTGGCCCAGCGGGTCATGCTCATGGACGAGGGGATGATTCTGGAGGAAAACAACCCGGAAGATTTTTTCAACAATCCCCAGCATGAAAGAACCCGGTTCTTTCTCGACCAGATCCTTCATTAAAAGTTGGATACGTAATTAAAAAGGTGAAATCCATGATCAAAGCAGGAATCGTCGGCGCCACCGGATACGCGGGTGCCATGCTCGTCCGGCTGCTTCACCGTCATCCGGGTGCCGAACTTATTGAAATCACCTCCAACAGTTACCAGGGGATTCCCATAAGTGATGTATTCCCCGATCTTCGCAACACGGTGGACATGGTATGCCAAAAACTCGATGTGGACCGGCTTTCAGAATCAGTAGACACGGTTTTTCTCGCCCTGCCCCACAAGGTCTCCATGGCGTATGCGCCCGGTTTTCTCAAAAACAATGTCAAAGTCATTGATCTTTCAGCAGACTTCAGGTTCAGTGACCAAGCCGCCTATGAAGCTGCATACCAGCCTCATACGGAAAAGGAACTTTTGAAACAAAGCGTTTACGGGCTCAGTGAAATCTACAGGGACCAAATCCGGAGTGCCCAACTCATCGGCAACCCCGGATGCTATCCCACAAGCTTTCTGCTCCCGGTGATACCGCTTGCAAAAGAAGGACTTCTCAAAGAACGCCATATTGTATCGGATTCCAAGTCCGGGGTGAGCGGAGCCGGCCGGTCGCTTTCCCTTGCCGCCCACTTCTGTGAAGCCAATGAATCCTTTAAACCGTACAAGGTGGGCAGTCACAGGCATACGCCGGAAATGGAGGAAGTCCTTTCCCTTGAGGCCGAACAGAAATACACCATCACGTTCGTGCCCCATCTTCTGCCCATGACCACGGGAATGCTGACCACTGTCTATATCCGGGTTGTGGACGGAGTCGGAAAAGAACGGGTAAGAAAAGTACTCGAGAACTTTTATGGAGCCACCCCTTTTATCCGGATTCTCCCGGAAGGCAATTTTCCGGACACACTGCATGTGAAGGGATCAAATTTCTGTGACATCGGGTTTCACCTGGATGAGAAAGAAGGAATGCTGATACTGGTGTCTGCCATTGACAATCTTATCAAAGGCGCTTCCGGTCAGGCGATCCAGAATATGAATCTAATGCACGGGGTGAATGAGCAGGCCGGTTTGAAGTAGTCAATATTCTTTTGCAGATTGAAAACCCATACAAGACTTGACATTTGATGAATATATACGTATGACTATAAGCATGCAAAAGAAAATAAAAATATGGTTTTACTCCGGTTCTTCTTCAGCAATTAAGGAAATTTCCATGCCGAAGCCCCTTGCTGTGGCGATGGTGCTTCTTATCACCGCTTTCCTTACCGGGGTGGTATATACGGGCCTGGATTACTATCAGATGAAGCAGGCTTCATTTGACAATGAACGTTTAAACAGCAAAATCACCCGCCAGAAAAATGAAATCAAGGCCCAGAGAAAACAGATACAGGCGTTTGCCCAAAAAGTCGACTCGCTGAAAAAAACAGTGGACAGGCTGGCCGTATTTGAAGACAAGGTCCGGCTGATTGCGGATATCAAGCAGGCAAGCGACAACAACGGCCTTATCGGAATCGGCGGTCTTTCCAAAAACCGGCTCGACTATGACATGCCGCTTGAAGAGACCCATGACGGCCTGGTCCGGGAAATGCACGACCAGGTGCATGAAGCCGAGGTGGTAACCCGGAACCAGATTCAAAGCTTTGAAGACCTGATTGATCAGCTGAACAAAAAAAAGAATATTCTTGCGGCCACCCCCTCCATCAAGCCGGTGGACGGATGGATTACTTCAAAGTTCGGCTACCGGAGCTCCCCGTTCACCGGACAGAAAGAGTTCCACTCCGCCCTTGATATCGCCAACCGACGCGGCGAGAAAGTCCTTGCCACCGCAGACGGAAAAATTTCCTATACCGGAAAAAAGATGATTATAGGTAACCTTGTGGTCATTGATCACGGTCACGGCACGATCACCCGGTACGGTCACCTGGAAAAAATCCTTGTGGAGCAGGGACAGACAGTGAAAAGAGGAGAGCCCATCGGACTTCTCGGCAATACCGGCAGAAGTACCGGTCCCCATGTTCATTACGAAGTCAAGATCAACGGAACTCCTGTAAATCCCGTAAAGTACATTCTCAACTGACGTTCGGTCCCGGATTATCAGATCAAAAATCCCTGAAAAAATTTTGATTTTTCTGGTTTTCATTTAATAAAAAATGGTTATATGTTTAAATATGAAAACAATGGCACTTATAAAGATGACACTTTTGAACTGGAATGAATGGTATGTTTTTTAATTTTCTGACCAAAGTTTTCGGTACCAGTAACGACCGGATTCTGAAAAAACTTCAGCCCACCGTGGACTTGGTCAACAGCCATGAACCGGCCATGCAGAAGCTTGAAGACAGCGAGTTCCCCAGAGTAACGGAGCAATTTAAAGAACGCCTTGAAAAAGGGGAGAAGCTTGACGATATACTGCCTGAAACATTCGCGGCTGTCCGGGAGGCATCCGTCAGGACACTGGGAATGCGTCATTTCGATGTACAGTTGCTGGGAGGTATCGCCCTCTATTACGGCAATATAGCCGAAATGAAAACCGGTGAAGGAAAAACCCTGGTGGCTCCCCTTGCCGCCTATCTCAATGCCCTTTCCGGAAAAGGGGTTCACATTGTCACGGTCAATGACTATCTGGCCATGCGTGACGCCGAATGGATGGGACAGGTTTTCACTTTCCTCGGGCTCAGTGTTGCCACGCTGCTCCATGATATGGACGATCAGGAAAGAAAAGAGGTGTACAACTCGGACATTGTATACGGTACCAACAACGAGTTCGGTTTTGACTATCTCAGGGACAACATGAAATTTGACAAGGAGTCCCTGGTACAGCGCGAACTCAATTTCGCCATTGTGGACGAAGTGGACAGCATACTGATCGACGAAGCCAGAACCCCGCTGATCATATCCGGACCCACCAATGATTCCACCAGCCTGTACCACCAGGTCAACAGCATTATACCGGCCTTTAAAAACGAAATCGACTACACGGTGGATGAAGAGGCCAAATCCGTAATGCTCACCGAAGAGGGGATTGCCAAAGGGGAAAACCTTCTCGGGGTGGAAAACCTGTATGATCCGGGCAACATCGAGCTTCTGCACCACGTGAACCAGGGACTCAAGGCACATGCCCTGTTCAAGCGGGACTCCGACTACATTGTCAAGGACAACGAGGTGATCATCGTGGATGAGTTCACCGGCAGGCTCATGACCGGCAGACGGTTCGGCGAGGGTCTTCACCAGGCACTCGAGGCAAAAGAGAATGTCAAGGTGGAAAACGAAAACCAGACCCTTGCCTCGATCACGTTCCAGAATTTTTTCAAGATGTATGAAAAAATCGCCGGCATGACCGGTACGGCAGCCACCGAGGCCGCGGAGTTTAAAAAAATATACGACCTCGATGTAATGGTGATCCCGACCCATAAGCCCATGATCAGAGAAGACATGCCGGATGTGATCTACCAGACCAAAAGGGAAAAGTACGATGCTGTAATCCGGGAGATCATCGAGCTTTACAGGAAAAAACAGCCGGTTCTGGTGGGCACGATATCCATAGACGTATCCGAAGAGATCAGCGCCAAGCTCAAAAAGAAAGGGATCAAGCACAACGTTCTCAATGCCAAGCATCACAAGGCCGAGGCGGAAATCATCGCCAATGCGGGACAGATCGGTGCAGTGACCATATCCACCAACATGGCGGGAAGAGGAACGGATATCGTTCTGGGAGAAGGCGTTACCGAACTTGGCGGATTGCGGATCATCGGTACCAGCAGGCATGAGTCCAGGCGGATCGACAACCAGCTTCGGGGACGCGCCGGCCGGCAGGGAGACCCGGGTTCCTCCAAATTCTTTCTGAGTCTTGAAGACGATCTTCTCCGGATTTTCGGCGGAGAGAGAATCCACGGCCTCATGGACAAAATCGGCATTGGTAAGGATGAACCCATTGAACACAAGATGATCAGCAAGGCCATCGAAAACGCCCAGTCAAAAGTGGAAGGCCAGAACTTTGAAATCAGAAAACAGCTTCTTGATTTCGATAACGTCATGAACCAGCAGCGCGAGGTTATATACAGCCAGAGAAGAGAAGCCCTCATGGGGAGGGACCTGAAACCCGTTATCGATGAAATCATCGAAGACCTAACCCATGCAATGGTTTCCGAGTATGAGCTGGACAAAACCCCCATAAAGGAGTGGGATCTTGACGGCCTTTCCGAACGGATCAAGCATCAGTTTGACCTGACCATCGACTTTGGTTTCCTTGACGAAGATGAGAAAGACAAGGACAAACTGATCGATCATATCTGCAGGGAGGCCAAAGAAGCGTATGCGGCAAAAGAGGCCGTAATCGGCGGTGAAGACTTCAGGGAACTGGAACGTTTTGTTTTCCTGCAGACAGTGGATTCTTTGTGGAAGGATCACCTTCTCAACATGGACCATCTCAAAGAGGGAATCGGACTGAGGGGATACGGACAGCAGGATCCCATCAGAACTTACAAAAAAGAAGGGATGGAAATGTTTGAAGACATGATCTGGAGGATTAAAGAAGAGACCGTCCAGCTTCTTTTCAAAATCCAGATCAAAACAACCGAATCGGTTGTGGAAATGAACAGGCCCAAAGAACAGAACCTGACATTTTCCCATTCGGATGATTCCACCGTAAAAGAACCGGTTACACGGAAACAGCCCAAAATCGGAAGGAACGATCCGTGCCATTGCGGCAGCGGGAAAAAATACAAAAAATGTTGCGGCAAATAATCTATGGCATCAACCGACACGAATACAAAAGAGGAAATTCTTTCAAAATCGGAAACGGACATCGCTCATCCTCCCATGTATAAGGTATTACTGCACAATGATGACTACACCACCATGGAATTTGTCGTGGATGTACTGATAAAGATTTTTGGAAAATCACTTGAAAAAGCAACGGAAATCATGCTTAATGTACACAGGAAGGGTAGAGGTCTTTGCGGAATATATACGCGTGAAATCGCCGAAACAAAGGTGGACACGGTACATAAACTGGCAAGAGAGCACGGCTATCCCCTGAAAAGCACTATGGAGAAGGAGTAGGACATGATAAGCAAGGAACTGAGTACAACTCTCGGCCATGCGGTCAGAGAGGCGAAAAAGAGAAGGCATGAGTACGTCTGTGTCGAACATGTTCTCTATGCGATTCTAAACCACAACTCAGGTTCACAGATAATTGAAAACTGCGGAGCGGATCCGGTTAAGATAAAAGCGCATCTTGAAGAGTTTTTCAACAGCAAAATGACAACAATCGACAGTGAAGAAGAGTATGTTCTTCAGCAGACCATCGGATTCCAGCGGATGATCCAGCGGGCCATCAACCAGGCCAGATCAGCGGAAAAGGCGGAAGTCAATCTCGGTGACATCCTGGCCTCGATTTTCCAGGAAAAGGACTCCCATGCCGCCTTTTATCTCGAGACCGAAGGCCTGGAACGAGTCGATGTGCTGCGGTATATCTCCCATCATGAGGAAACCAGGGCCTCATCCCCTGACCCGGAAGATGAAAAACCCAAGGGGTTCCAGCAGACCCCCAAAACCCATCCGAAAAAACAGGGCAAGGATCCTCTGGCCCTGTTTACCACGGATCTTGGCCAGCGGGCCCGGGACAACAAGATCGACCCCCTCATCGGAAGGGAGGCCGAAACCCGGAGAATCATGCAGGTACTCTGCAGGAGAAGAAAAAACAACCCCATCCTCGTGGGAGATCCGGGGGTCGGGAAAACCGCCAT
>CAYFVA010000144.1:0-5882 GCA_964346265.1 uncultured Desulfobacterales bacterium | reverse complement strand
GTTACAGTTTGAACCGCTCCACCAGGGATTTGAGTTTCCCGCCGATTTCGGCAAGGCTGTCCGCGCTGCCGCTGACCTTTTCCGCCCGGGATGTCAGTTCCTCGGCCTCTTTCCTGATATCCGCGATATCCGTGGAGATCCGGCCCGCCACCTCGGCGTTCTCGTTGATGTTCCGGTTGACGTCTTCAATGCCCGTGGACGCCTGGTTGATATTCTCTACGATCTCCTTTGTGGCGGTGGACTGCTCTTCCACGGCCGAAGCCACGAACAGAACGATCTGGTTGACTTCGTTGATAATGGAGATGATCTCCCGGATCTCACCGGATGTTTTGTCAGAGGAATTCTGGATAGCGCCTGTCCTGTCCTTTATGTCGTCGGTGGCTTTTTTGGCCTGGTTGGCCAGTTCCTTGATTTCATCGGCCACAACCCCGAATCCTTTTCCGGCCTCTCCGGCCCGGGCCGCCTCAATGGTGGCATTCAACGCCAGAAGGTTGGTCTGCTCGGATATGTTCGTGATGGTTTCCACCACCACGCTGATGTCCCGGGCGGAAGCGCCGAGTTCATTAATTCTCTCGGATGCGGAATCTCCCTGTTTCACCGCCTTTTCCAGGATCTCCTTTGCCTTGGTCGAATTCTGAGAGATCTCGGTGATGGTGGAATCCATTTCCTCCACCGAGGAAGCCACCGTGTTCAGGTTGGTGGAAGCCTGTTCGGATGCGGATGCAACCGAATTCATGTTTTCACTCATGTTCTCGGAATCCGTTGCCAGACTTCCCGCTTTATCGGTGGTCCGCCGGGTGCTTTCGGTCATTTCGCCGGAAATGGCGGTGAGATCATTGGACGAGGTGTGCAGAGCGTCGGTGTAGGAAACGATATTGCCGACAACATCCCGCAGTTTGGCGATCATGTTGTTGAGCGCGGCGGCCAGTTTGCCGATTTCATCCTCCTGCTCAAGCTCCATCCTTCCGGTCAGATCCCCTTCGGCCATGGTGCCGGCAAGGGCGGAACTTTCAGCAAGCGGCCTTGTAATGGAGCGGACGATGAAAAAGATAAACACCGATACCAGTGCTACGACTCCTATGGCGATCACCGCGGCGATTGTGTTGATGCGATCCACACTTGCCTCGGCTGAACTGATTCTGCTCTCTGCCATGCGTTCCGCCTTTGCATCAATATTTTCCACCACGGGCCCGATTTCTTCCACAATATCAAACATCCGCCCCCGCAAGGATTGTATGCGCTTGTTCTCCTTGACAAACGCCGCAAAAGACTCCCGGTAGGTTTTGATAAAGCGCGAGATTTCATCCTTTCTCCGGGAAGGCAGAGAAGACTCTTTGAATATCGCTGACAGGTCATCCAGTCGGGCAAACGTTTTCTTTGCGTACCGGTCCCGGGGATTGAGAATATACTCCTTTTCCGCACGCCGGACTTCGAGCATCCCTACCTGGGCTTCCGGGACATAGAACGTTTCCACCTCATCGAGCAGATCTTTTTTAAAACCGCTGATCTGATCCTTGACAATCTCCTTCATGGAATCGCCTGCACCGAACGTCTGCTCGATCCATTTGATGTAATCGCTCATCCGCACACCGATGTCCCTTTTGGTATCCTTGGCCATATTGCTGTTTTCAAAGGCTTTCCTTGCCTTTTCAATATCTTTTTTAAGCCTTTTTGTGTGCTCGGCACTGTCCACAGTAAAGTACAGGTCTGCGCTGTCTGTCAGATCCAGAACGGAAAAGAAAAAAGAAGTCATGGCAAACCGGCTTGCCCGGTCTTCCAGGAGAGCAGCCGCCTTGCCGAATTCATTTCTCAGCCCTTTGTTTTCATCAAGACCGATTTTTCTCGAAGAGGCCACCACCTGTCCGAAAAGCTTTTTATACTCATTTGAAAGCGTCCGGATTTCTTTTCCAAGAGCGGAAATCTGTTCCATTTCCTCTCCGGCAAGCTCTGCAATGCGGCCGGCTGTTTCCCCGAGGCGATCCACATTTTTATTAAAGGTTTTCACATGATTCATATCACTTTGTGCAAGAAAATTTTTCTCATTGTTTCTGCACAAAGCCAGCTGCAGGGATACTTTCGAAGAAAGGTCGGAAATTTTGAGGTGTTTTTCAATCAGTTCCTCATAATTCTTTTCCGTCATATCCGCCGAAACCTTGTACATCAAAATGGCGGTTATAAACAGCAGAATGGCGATCCCGAATGCAATTGCGAACTTTATTGAAAGAGTAAAATTTTTCCAGCTCATTGCCTTGCCGGCCATGATGTTCTCTCCTTGTATATCAATTCGATTTCTCTTTATTTATTGCAAATTTTACCGATCCAAATATACAGACAATTGGATCAAATTGAAAGCACAAACCGGTAATCGGCAGGAGAACCTGACGAGCCATACCTGCCGGGTGCAAACAAAAAAAGGGACCATAAACCGAGTTTCCGGATGAAACCGGCACCGTCATGGTCCCTTACATTTTAATGAACCGGCCGAAGACCGGTCTCTCTTTACATGTTGTTCAGAACAACGTTTCCTTTGGAATCCTTTACAGCAACTTCCACAACTTTACCGCCGTCCAGGCGGTGGGTGGCGCAGCTGACTCAAGGATCATAGGCGCGGACCGACATTTCCACCTTGTTGAGGATCTCCTCGGTCACGTTACCGTCCCGGATCAGCATCCTGGCGGACTGTTCCACGCTCATGCTGATGGGGGCCAGGTTGTGGGTGGTGCCCACGATCATGTTGGCCGACTTGATGCACCCGTTTTCATCCGTGGTGTAGTCATGGATCAATGTTCCCCGCGGGGCCTCCACATGGCCTACGCCGCGCCCTGCGGACGGTGTGGCGTCGATCCGGGTTTCCGGGTTTGTGATCTTTTTGTCGGACAGAAGTTCTTTGGTCTTTTCACAGGCGTACAACAGCTCGATGAGCCGCGCCCAGTGATAGAGAAGCGTGTGATGAGCAGGTCTGCCGAAAGAAGACCGGAACTCTTCCAGTTCCGCCTGGGCAAGCTCGGTGGTGATGTGATCGGCCACGTTGAGCCGTGCCAGGCAGTTGGACCGGTAGATCCCTTTGGGATCATCAAGATCCATGGAGAACCCTTCGTTCCAGGATTTGGCATACGGGTACTTTCCATAGGAAACCGGAACCGGGTGTTCGGCGATGTAGTCCAGGTAATCCGTACTCCCGAACTCTTCACAGGATCCATCCGGCTTCATCAACCGCAGTTTTCCGTCGTAAAAGTTGAGTCCCCCGTTTTCATCCACGGTGCCGATGTATCCGGTCTCGATGGCCCCGAGGGTTTTCACCTCTTCAAGGTATTTGGGAAAGATCTCCTCTTTGGCGTGCTTGATGGAAAATTTTGCGAACTCGAGCAGTTCTTCGGTGTTCTCCAGAAGTTCAACCCGCTGAGTTTCAGACATGGGTTTGGAAAACCCTCCGGGAACGCCTGCAATGGGATGGATCACCTTGCCGGCGAATTTTTCCATCATCATCTGGCCGAGCTGCCGCATTTTGATCACCTGTTTGGCCAGGTCCGGTGCAGCCCCTGCGATGCCGATGACGTTCCGCACCGAATAGTCCGCGCCCGGCCCCATCACGAAGTCCGGCGCCGCCAGGAAATAGAAATGGAGGATCTTGTCGTTGATATGGGCCATGTTCTGCATGCATTCCCTGAGCATGTGCCCGGCCGGTGCGATCTTTGCGTTAAAACAGCCGTCCACCGCCTTGACCGATGCCAGGTGGTGTTGCCAGGGGCAGATGCCGCAGATCCGGGTGACGATCCTGGTCACCTCTTCTGCGGGTTTTCCCTCCACGTATTTTTCAAAGCCGCGGATGCTGTTGAAATGGGTGATTGCCTTATCCACATTGCCGCTGTCATCCAGGTTGATCTCCACGCTTGCATGGCCCTCGATCCTGGAGAGCGGCATTATATTCAATGTTTTTCCCATACTTGTTATCTCCTGTTTTTCCCTGGGACAAGCCTGTTGTGGGCCCCGGAGAACCGTAACAGATTGTCCCTGTCAGACAGCTTGCTGATATCGATGCCGTTGCTGACAAGGGCATTGAGCATATCCAGAAGCTGGTTTCCGTCCTGCTGTACCGGCCCGTAACATCCCCTGCAGGGAACGCGTGCATTGATACACCTCGGGGCTTCTCCTTGTGCTCCTGAACACCCGGCCCGGGTCACGGGCCCCATACACATGAATCCCTGCTCCAGGAGACATCGCATATCAGATATCGGTTGCTGCGGATCGAATTCCGGCCCGATCACCCCCCTTTTGATCTCTTTGACTTCCCCTTTGCCTTTTCGCTGGGTGGGGCAGGTGTCACAGACACTCCGGGACGGCAGATCGGCAGGTTCACCCTTGAGCAGACCGAGGATCGCCGCACCGATATGGTCCGGGTGGGGCGGGCAGCCGGGCAGATACACATCCACGTCGATTTGCTCGTCAAGGGCGTAGCATCGGTCCAGGAGAGGAGCCACGCCCTGTGTGGCCTCATTCCCGTCCGTGGGATCCGTGCTCTCTGTATGGTAATACCGGTCCATCAGTTCTTCATTGGTATACGAGTTGATCAGCGCGGGAATACCGCCGTGGGTGGCGCAGGTCCCGAGCGCGATCAGGACGTCGCACTTTTTGCGCATCTCGTGCGCCACTTCCAGGTGTTCCTCGTTGCGGACACCGCCGGACAGGATCCCGACGGTGGCTTTGGGAATATCGAGTTTGGGCTCTTCCCCGGTCTGGCCGTGATACTTGTGGTCCATGAGAACCGGAATATGCACGAAATTGATCTCGGGCAAAAGCTCAAGCAGGGTCTCTCCCAGGTTCAGGATCGCGATCTCGCAGCCGGAACATGAATTCAGCCAGTCACTTGCTACGTTTACAGGCATTTCTCCACCTCCTTTTCACCAAACCGGTTGGGACCCAGTTCTTTTATCCGTTGGGTAAATTCGGTCACCTTGTTTGCGAATCTCGGGCCTTCGGCCCCGGACACCCATTCAATGGTGAACCGCTGCGGGTCGATCCCTAAGTCCTCGAGCATGATCCGGATCAGCTGACCTCTGGATTGTGCTTTATAATTACCATCCTGGTAATGACATTCCCCGAGATGTCAACCCATGACGGCAACGCCGTCCGCCCCTTTTTTAAACGCGTCCACCACAATATCCGGATGCACCATGCCCGAGCACATCACCCGGATCGCCTTCATGTCGGCGGGGTACTGAAGCCTGGATACGCCGGCAAGGTCTCCGCCCGCGTAAGCGCACCAGTTGCAGAGAAACCCGATGATTTTCGGTTCAAAACGATCAGACATTATATCTTTCTCCTTGTATTTATGTTCATCAGGATCCGCTCAGGATGGTTTCCACCTGCGCCTTGATCTGAGTGTTGGTAAAGCCGTTCACCTGTACCCCTTCCTTGGGGCAGGTGGCCGCACAAAGGCCGCATCCCTTGCAAAGCGCCTTGTCCGTCTTTATTCGGCGGTGCATGCGCCCGTTTTCCTCGTACTCGGTCAACGTTATGGCATTGTACGGGCAGATATCCAGGCAAAGCGCACATCCGTCACAATTGTGCGTCACATGGGATTTGATTGCATCCAGCTTCAGGTGCCGTTTGTTCAGGATCACGGAGGCCCGGGAAGCTGCGGCCCGGCCCTGTGCAATGGACTCGTTCACCGGCTTGGGATAATGGCACATCCCGGCCAGGAACACGCCGTCCACGTTGGAATCCACCGGTCTCAGCTTGGGATGGGCTTCGGTGAGAAAACCGTCCGCGTTGACTCCGCACTTGAACATGTTCACGAACGAATCCGCGGGATTGGGAACGATGGCCGTGGCAAGAACCAGGCGGTCGGCTGCGATGTTCACCGGAAGCTGAACAATGGGATC
>CAYFVA010000143.1:0-5885 GCA_964346265.1 uncultured Desulfobacterales bacterium | reverse complement strand
AAAAAACGGAAGGAACCATAAAGGGAAAGAGTATGAACCAATCAGAGGGAGAGAACCAGGCCTTTTATTACAGCCCTCCGCAGGACCTTCCGGACGGGTATCTGGAGGACGTGATCAACCTGGTCATGAAAGTCGGGTCTGTCGGCACCAAACAATGGGTGCGGCAAAACCTGGAAAACGCGTTTCTGATCGGATATGTGCTGGACAAGGGGAAAATCATCGCCTGTTCCAGCCTCAAACACCCGAGGCCGGAATATATCCGCACGGTCAAAGAACAGGCCGGGCTGGATCTCGAAGGGTTCCTGGAACGCGGGTACACCTCGGTGCTGCCCGAGTACAGGGGCAAAGGACTTGCCTCAAAACTGCTGGCCGGTCTGACGTCGAGGATCGGGGATAAAAAGCTGTACTCGGCTGTGGGAGAGGACAATATCGGCGGGCAGAAAATTGCAATGAATAACAATACCCGAAAGGTGGCGGTATATGAAAGCGCGCAGTCGGGGAAAAAAATCGGGATCTGGATGCCCGAATGGATGATCAAGGGGGATGCCGAATGAACATCGGTATCATGACCGTGAGAGGGCCGGACTATCATCCCAATTTCCGGCTTGCACAGGCAGCCGCCGACAGAGATGCGACCCTTTTCCGGATCAATCCGTACGAATGGACCCCCGGAATCATCCGGCAGGAAATCGTGATGGCCTCCGGGGAGGGACTGCCGCTGCCTGATGTTGTAATCCCCAGGCAGGGGGCACAGATCGGAAGCTCCAGCCTTACCGTTCTCACCCATTTTCACGAAATGGGGGTTCCCTTGATCAACGGGCCTGATGCCGTACGGACCGCCCGGAACCAGTACCTCTCGCTTCAGGTGCTGTCCCGGGCCGGAGTGAGGGTTCCGGACACGGTGTTTGTCAATCGGCCGGATCATCTGGAATCGGTCACGGATTCCCTCGGCGGATTTCCTCTGGTGATGAAACCGGTGAGCGGCCGCCAGGGACATGGGGTGATACGGGCCGATTCCGTGGAAGATGCCGTTCGTTTCCTCGATTCCGCCTTTGATGAAGCCAAAGGAGTTCTGATCCAGGAGTATGTGCCGCCCGAGGACCGAAAGGATATCCGGGTTCTGGTCATCGGAGGGCAGGCGGTTGCCGCCATGTTTCTTTCCCCTTTGCAGGATGATTTCCGGGCCAACTATCATCTTACCGGCAGTGCCGGTACTGCGGATGTTACCAAAGAAATCGACGGTATGGCGGTTGCCGCGGCTGAAGCTTCCGGCCTTGAGATCGCCGGGGTGGATATCCTGATCCCCCGGCAGGGCGGGGCAATGGTGCTGGAAGTAAATTATTCGCCCGGATTCCAGGGGCTTGAAAAGGCAACGGGTCTGGATGTGGCTGCAATGATCATCGATTATACCCTCTTTGTTGCAGAAAAAAGGAGGCAGGCAAATTGAAAATCACTCAGCTTGAGCGGGAAAACAGGAACGATGGAACCCGGATTTCCGCGAACGTGATATGGGAGGATTGTGACGAGTTGGAAAGAGTCGTGTTCATGGAGACGCCGGATCCATTTGGAGAATCCATGAGCGTGAAACCGGAAGCATTCCTGGTGGGGTGCATCATACCGGCTCTTCATTTCGGGGAAAAACGGATTCAAATGGACGAGGACATATGTCCGGATCTTTTGGAAGGACTGGAAACGGTCATGGCGGTGATGGAAATGTGGACCGAAGGGAGCTTCCGGCCGCTTTCGCTGGAGGTGGGAACAAAACGGACCCGACCGGTTCAGAAAAACCGCAACCGGTCAGCCATGGTGTTTTCCGGCGGAATTGACTCCATTGCCACGCTGCAGCTCAACCGCAGGCGGTATCCGGAAAGCCATCCGGGCTATATCCGGGACTGTCTGTTTATCCACGGGTTTGATATCGGCGGTGTCCCGGAGAGGGGAATGAAATATCACGTGTTTGACCGGGCGATGGCGGCCATGAAAAACATCACCGACCATGCCGGAGCCGAACTGATCCCGGTTTATACCAATATCCGGCATCTCTGTGATGAAAGAGATCTGTGGCTCAACCGGTTTTTCGGGGCGGTGCTTGCCGCCGCGGCCCACTCGTTTTCCCAAAAGTTCGACCGGTTCAGCATCGCCTCTTCCTATGATCTTTACAACCTGGGGCCCTGCGGGTCCCATCCGCTTTTAGACCCGGAGTATTCAAGTTTTGACCTTGCAATCCGGCACCGGGATCTTGCCTGGACAAGGATCGACAAGATCAAACTGGTTTCCGAATGGCCTGTGGCCCTTTCGAATATGCGGGTATGCCTTGCCAACGTGAAAGACCGGCTGAACTGCGGAAAGTGTGAAAAATGCGTGAGAACCATGACCGGGCTGGTGGCGGCCGGGGCGTTGGACAAAAGCGATGCGTTTGTGGAAAATGACGTGACACCGGATCTGTTCGATGCCTTCAAGATCACCATCCGTCACAGGGAGCCTTTTTACGAGGAGCTTTTGCCGTTTCTGCGGGAAAGAGGAAG
This sequence comes from uncultured Desulfobacterales bacterium, assembly GCA_964346265.1. GTDB lineage: Bacteria > Desulfobacterota > Desulfobacteria > Desulfobacterales > Desulfobacteraceae > JAIPEK01. The sequence goes on along the minus strand of CAYFVA010000143.1, from coordinate 3,360 downwards.
AACCGATCTTGTGGACCTGATCCAGGGAAAACTTGCGCAAAAATAAGGCCGGGTGCACGGCCGGGGTATTATCAATCCCTGTGGGAATGATTGAGCATATACCAATCATCCAAAAGCGGGTTCCGGAAAGGAGCGCCAGTTGAAAACACTGAAAAAATGGATGAATCTCAGCGACACCGAAGCCGGGCTCTTTGTCTGGTCCGCTCTGCTGATTTTTCTCATCCGGTGCGCCGGGCTTTTGTTCAACAATTTTTCGGAAACGGCATTCCTGAAGCGGTTCGGTGTTGAATTCCTGCCGGTGATATACATCATCAATCCCATCATTACACTGGTGGTTCTGGCCAGACTCTCAAACCTGATGGACCGGGTGTCAGGCTATCGAGTCCTTGGATGGTGCCTTGTGTTCTGCGGACTGTCCGTATCCGCCTTCAGGGCATTGATCCCCCTGGAAACCGGCGTCATCTACCCGGTTTTGTTCGTGATGAAGGTTCAGTTCGAGACCATCCTGGGCATTCTGTTCTGGAATCTGGCAAACGATCTGTTCAACCTGCGCCAGTCCAAACGCCTCTTTCCCCTTATCACGGCCGGCGGGGTGGTTGGGGATATATCCGGCAGTGTTTTTACGCCGGTTCTGGCACAGGCCGTCTCCATAGACAACCTGGTGGTGGTATACGGGTTTATTTCTGTTTCTGCGGCACTGCTGGTGTTCCGGATGCGGAACGCCTTTCCGGCGGTGCTCGTGTCCGGCCGGAAAGGGAAAAAGAAAAAGAAGGGGGAGTCGCTTCTTCAGCAGTTTGCCGGGATGCGGCGGCTCATGAAAAGTTCCGCGCTTGTGACCGTACTTGTGCTGCTCACGTTCTTTGCCAACGTGGTGCTGCCGGTGATGAATTACCAGTTCAATTTCGCAGTGGACCGCTATTTTGCCACGGAAACGCAGATGCTCCAATTCTTCGGGTATTTCCGGGCGGTGATGAATGCGGTGAGCCTCGGTCTGCTGTTCTATTCCAGCCGCTTTTACGGTAAGTTCGGTCTGCCTGTGGCGCTGATGTTTCATCCGGCAAACTACGTCTTTGTATTCCTGGCGTTTCTGTTCCGTTTTGACGTGTTTTCAGCCATGTATGCCCGCTTTTCCACCAATGTGTTCCGGACCGTGTTCAACAAGCCGGTGAACAATATCCTGATCGGCATCTTCCCCGAGTCCTACCGGTCCCGGGTAAGGCCCTTTCTGCGGGGTGCGGTGGCGAGAACCGCTCTTATGGGCGGGTCCCTGCTGATTCTTGCCACCGACGGGTTTTTCCACCCGAAATATCTCTCCATTGCCGTGTTGCCGTTTGTCGCGGGCTGGATTTTGACGGCGCTCTATCTCAAGCGGAAATATCCTGCGATTCTTTCCAATCTGTTGTCAAGGGACATGATCGATCTGCGGTCAATGGAACAGGATGTGCTGAAAAAGGTGTTCCAAAATGAGCGCGTCCGGCAGGAACTTCTGGAGAGATTCCGTAATTCCGAGGGACGGGAAACGGTATTGTATGCGCGTATTTTACAATTTCTTTCCATTGAAGACCTGGATGACCATCTTCTTTATGTGATCCATCGCCAGGGAACGGACACGGCAAAGGAGCTTCTGCCGTTTTTGTCCGAAAAAGCCGGAGACAAAGCGTTTGACGTATTGAAAGAGATGATCGATGTCGATGATACCGAACTGATGATCTCCATGATCCATGCGGTAAAACCTCTTGGGACGCAATCCTGTGGGGATTTTTACCAGACCCTTTCCGCAAGATGCAGTGAGAAAGAGACCGATGCCTGCCGGTACCCCGAAGTGAAGGCGTATTCCAATGCCTGCCTTTTCTCAAGGGACCCGGAAAAATACGAGGAGCTCATCCATTTGTGGCTGAATTCTCTGGACAGGGAGGATATGAGGGCCGGCATCATTGCCATAGGAGAAATCGGGGACAAAGCGTATATCCCGAAATTACGGAAAATGCTGGAGGAAAACCGGGACAATTATTTGAGTGCCGCTTTGATTGAGGCACTCGGCAAGCTGGGAGCGGACGGGATAAACAAAGAGGCTGAATCGTTTCTCAATCACCCGGTAAAAGAGACCCGGGCGGCTGGGTTACATGTGTTTGTCATAGAAAACGACGTACATCTGCGCAAGGTGATCGATATGCTTTCGGAAACCGATGAAAGTCTTCGCAGGCTTGCAGCGCAAAAAATCCGGGACTCCAACCATCAAAACAACCGGATTCTGTTCGCTTCTCTCAATAAACCGTGCAGGCGAACCCGGGAAAGTCTTTTCCGGCTGATCGAGGAGATGGAAATCAAGTATGTGGATCTGTTTTATTCTTTTAAATCACAGCTTTCTATCTGTTACGTGTATCAGATGATATCCCGCCGGCTCAGAAAGATCGGCACGGATCCGGTAACCGGACTTCTGGCGGATCACCTGGATCAGAGAACCGCAGGACACATCAAAACCGTTTTGAGAGTTTCTTCGATAAAAGATGAAACCGGGCAGATGCGGCCCATTTTTCGAAGTTTCTATTCAAAGGACCCCAGAAGCCGGGCCAATGCAGTGGAAGGCATTGAAAATATAATGGCTCCCGCACTGGTCAGGATTCTGCTTCCTCTGATCGACGGGTCATCCGATGCGAAAGTGATGCAGGCGGCAAAGCGCCATTTCGAGCTTCCAGAGATCGGGGAGAATCTTTCCGCGATTTGTTCGTACCTGGCAGGGAGGAGAAACCGGGTTACGGTGATGCTGGCGTTGTTCTGCGCCGTGGAAAACAGACTGGGCGACATGGACGCAGGGATACTCACCCGTCTGGCCGGGTCGGATAACCGTGCGATACAGGAATTGGCTGAAACGCTTTTGAACGGGCGTTTTGATATACAGGAGGAGGAGATGGAACAATCATTGTCTCTATATGAAAAGATTGTGCATATTCAGAAAGTGGATATCTTTACGGAACTGAATATCAACGAACTTGCCGCCATTGCGGCGATTACGGAAGAAGAGGTTTTCCCCCAAGGATACACGGTTTTCACGGAAGGGGAAGTGTCCGAAACCATGTATATTGCAGTGACCGGAGAAGTGAAGGTCTCCCGGAACAATACCGAAGTGGGCCGGTTCCGGCCGGGGGAGAGTTTCGGATTGAGCGCTTTTCTGGTGGATGATAAAAGGCTTGTAACCTGCACCACCATGGAAGAGACGCACCTTCTGGTGATTTACAAAAGAGAATTCGAGGAAATGCTCATGGAGTATCCCCAGGTCTCCCTTGAGCTTGCCAAGAAGCATGCAAAAATGATACAGAGAGTGCTGAACAAGATCGGCGGCACGGACAATACCTGTGAATA
>CAYFVA010000142.1:0-5890 GCA_964346265.1 uncultured Desulfobacterales bacterium | reverse complement strand
ACCAACGACCCCTAGCCCCCCATGCTAGTGCGCTACCAGACTGCGCCACGCTCCGATCCTGTCGCTGAAAACTTGATATCTTTATCATTGTTTTTTCCGTGTGTCAAGCCACTTGTTTTACAATTCCCCCGGCATTTTTGGGTTGATCAAAATTCCGTTCTGTATTACTCAGTCAATACACGGTAGTATAAAACAGGAGGCATTCAGAGGGGCCGGGGTGGAATGATTCGAAAAAAGAATGATACGGCGGGACCGGTCGGGCCGGGGGACACAATCGGTGTTTGCGCCCCTGCGGGCTCTTTTGATTCCCGCACGTTTCAGAACGGTGTCTCGGTGTTGCGGAATATGGGATTCGAGGTGTATCTTCCTGATCCGATTTACAGCCGGAGACGGTATCTTGCCGGAGACGATGTCATCAGGGCTGAAACCCTCAACCGCCTGTATGCAGATCCCGGGGTCGCCGGGGTTATCTGCGCCCGGGGCGGGTACGGCTCCATGCGGATGCTGGACTATGTGGACTGGGATACCATCCGGGCCAATCCGAAGCCTTTTGTGGGATTCAGTGATATTACCGCAATTCTGGTACGGATGGTGGAAAACAAGGTGTCCGGGGTGATCCACGGGCCTGTGGTGACCTCTCTTGCAGGGGCTTCGGACCGGACAAGGCGGTCGCTTTCCGCCGCGCTTGCAGGAAAGGAAAATCACATCGCGATAACCGATTCCGTGGTGTTGAAAAAAGGAAAAGCCAGGGGAATTCTCTCCGGAGGCAATCTTGCCACCCTGTCCCATCTGGCCGGGACCCGTTACCAGCCGTGGTTTCGAGACAGGCTGTTTTTTATGGAGGATACGGCGGAACCTGCTTACAAAATCGACCGGATGTTGACTCAGCTGCGGATGGCCGGCTGTTTTGAAGGAGTGAAAGGCGTGATTGTAGGGGCACTTGAAAAGTGTGAACCCCTGGAAATGATCCACGAGATTGTCACCGAGACATTCGAGTCCTATGAGGTGCCGGTGATGACCGGCATGAATGCCGGACACGGGATGGACAATCTTTCTCTTGCCTTCGGGGTTGCCGCGCAAATGGATACACAAACAGGGGCTTTGCATTGGGCCGGGAGACAGTGAATGGATGCTGTATCAGAGAAAATGGAAAGAGGGGTTGAAAAGGGCGTGTTTCCGGGGGGCGTTCTGCTGGTTCGGGGTGCCGGAGGGATTGAATTTTTTGAGGCTTTCGGGGTATCAGACATCGATTCGGGCAAACCGGTGAAAAAAAACAGCCTTTTCGACCTTGCCTCTCTTACCAAACCGCTGGCCACTTCACTTGCGTTTGTAAAACTGGTCGAGTACGGCACAGTTTCACCGGGACAGGCCCTTTCCACTCTCATTGATGCATTCAGTCCCACGGACAAAGCAGAAGTCAGTGTAGAACAGCTCTTGCGGCATACATCGGGCCTGCCGGCTCACCGGCCGTATTACCAAACCCTGATGTCTCACCCGCCGAAAGAACGGAAAAGGGTACTTCGGGAACTTCTTGCAGCGGAACCTCTTGTAAACCGGCCTGCAGAGAAATGTCTGTACAGCGATATCGGGTATATGATTCTTGCCTGGATTGTTGAAGATGTTTCAGGACTGCGGATCGACCGGTTTGTGGAAAAGGAGATCTACCGACCCCTGGATGTCAGGGACCTGTTTTTTGTGGATCGGTTCGCCCCCCGGATTGATGGCGGTACTTTTCCGGAAGTTCAGGACCGGATGGTCGCCACAGAACACTGCCCATGGCGCAAAAAAAAGCTCTGCGGCGAGGTCCATGATGACAATGCATGGGCGGCCGGCGGCGTGGCCGGACACGCAGGCCTTTTCGGAAGTGCGGATGCGGTTCTGAAACTGGCGGACCGGATTCTCCTTGCGCTGCAGGGAAAGGAGACCGCGGTTTTAGACGGCCGGGTGCTCCGGGATTTTGTCGGGAAAAAAGGCTTGTCTTCTTATGTGGCGGGGTTTGACACGCCTTCAGAGACCGGATCGGCAGCAGGGAGGTATGTTTCTTCCCGTACAGTCGGGCATCTGGGATTTACCGGGACCTCTTTCTGGATTGACCCTGTGTCTTCGGTGATCGTGATTCTGCTGACCAACCGGGTTCATCCGCTCCGGGAAAATCATGCAATCCGATCTTTCCGGCCGGAACTCCATGACCTGATAATGGAACGGGTTTTTGGGAAAAACAAAAAAAAAATACAAAGGAATGTATATAAATGAATCTTTTTCTTGTCAAATCCGGGTATTTTTGTTAGCTAGTAGCGTTTACGTATTATTCTTATAATTACATTAATGTTCATTTTTTATAAAACAGAAGAGGTATCATGAACCTTATCGTCGATTCTTTACTTGGAGTTTTTTCAAGCGATCTCGCACTGGACCTTGGAACAGCGAATACACTCGTATATGTAAAGGGCAAGGGTATTGTACTCAGTGAGCCGTCGGTGGTGGCTGTCCGGACGGACAACAAAACCAAGAACAGGGTCCTTGCGGTCGGACTTGAGGCCAAGAAGATGCTGGGACGGACCCCCGGCAACATCGTGGCGATCAGGCCCATGAGGGACGGGGTGATTGCGGATTTTGAAGTGACTGAAGCCATGCTCAAGCACTTTATTAAAAAGGTCCATAACAACAGAAGCGCTCTTGTCCGCCCCAGGATCGTCATTGCCGTTCCTTCCGGTATCACCCAGGTGGAAAAAAGGGCGGTCAGGGAATCCGCCGAATCCGCCGGTGCAAGGGAGGTCTTTCTTATCGAGGAGCCCATGGCAGCCGCCATCGGGGCTGAACTGCCCATCACCGAACCCACCTGCAACATGGTCGTGGATATTGGCGGCGGCACCACTGAAGTGGCGGTGATTTCTCTTGCCGGTATCGTATACACAAGATCCATACGGGTGGCCGGGGATAAAATGGATGCTTCCATAAGCCAGCATATCAAGCGCAAGTATAACCTTCTGATCGGCGAACGCACTGCGGAACTGATCAAAACCCAGGTCGGCAATGCCTATCCTGATCCGGAGAATGTGGAGACCATCGAGGTAAAGGGCCGCGATCTGGTTTCCGGTATTCCCAAGATCCTTGCCATTGATTCTGAAGAGGTTCGTGTGGCCATATCCGAACAGATCGATGCCATTGTGGAGACGGTGAAGATTGCACTGGAGCAGACGCCGCCCGAACTTGCCGCGGATATTGTGGATTCCGGCATTGTGCTCACCGGCGGCGGCGCACTTTTGAAAAATCTGGACAAACTGCTCCAGGAAAAGAGCGGGCTGCCCATCGTTGTTACTGATGATCCTCTGTCCACAGTGGCGTCCGGGTGCGGGAAGGTTCTCGATCAGGTAGATATACTCAAAGAGGTTGTAATAGACTGATTCCATGTTTTCCAGGAAAATGCTTCTCCTTATGGGGGGGCTCCTTTTTGTGGCGGTCAATTTTATCATGGTGACAATGAGCAGCCGGGAAGCCATACCGGACAACGGGGTTGAACGGATCGCCATTTCCCTGATTTCTCCGTTCCAGACCGCAGTTGCCCATACGCTTACGTCCGCTGAAAACGTCTGGCAGATATATTTCCGCACGGTCTCCACAGCCGAGGAGAACAGCAGGCTCAGGCGGAAACTGTCAAAGATGGAGCAGCTGAACAATCGGCTCTTTGAGGTGGAGCTTGAAAACCGGCGGCTGAAAAAACTTGTCAACTTCACCCGGTCCGTGGACTACAAATTTGTCGCCGCTCAGGTGATCGCCCGGGATCCTACCCCGTTTTTCAAGACGATCATGATCGACAAGGGCGCAAATGACGGTATTAAAAAAGGGATGCCCGTGCTCGTGGCCGAAGGGGTGGTGGGTCAGACGATACGGGTTGCCGGGGGATCTTCGAGGATACTATTGATTACCGACCGGAACAGTGCAGTGGATTCTCTGGTGCAGGACACGCGTATAAGGGGGGTTGTGAAGGGGGATAACAGCGAGAGGTGCCATTTCAGGTACGCCCTGCGCAAGGAGGGGATTGACGATGGAGATAGGATCGTGTCTTCCGGTTTCGACCAGGTTTTTCCCAAGGGCCTCAGGGTCGGCCGCGTGGTGGAAGTGAAGAAAGGAAATTCCCAGCTTTTCCAGAAGGTGATTGTCGAGCCGAGTGTTGATTTTGACAGGCTTGAGGAGGTCCTGGTGGCCGTGAACTTCAATGAACCCAAAGATGAATTGAAAAAGAAAGAGTAAATGAAATTCACCTTTGTCACCATCCTGTCTCTTTTCCTGATTGTCCTTCAAACAGCTGTGCTGCCGGAAATTTCCATTTTCCGCAACACTTTCGATCTTGTGATTATCAATGTTCTTTATGTAGCCATCCTGTTCTCGAACCCCTGGGGCCTGGGAGCCGTGGCGGTGATCGGATGCATCATGGACAGCCTGTCCGGATCCCCGTTCGGTCTTTTCATCTCCTCTTATATATGGATGTATATCCTCGTACAGCTGATGAAGCCTGTCTTCTTTTCAAGGAGTATCTTCTTTCTTCCGGCGGTTACGGTGTTTTCCGTACTTCTTGAATACCTGTTTCTGCTTTTGTCCGTTTTCATCGGTTCGGGCGGCAAAGGAGTGCTTTCCCTGAATTTTTCCCTTATGGTAAAACAGCTCTTGTGGGCTGCAGTACTGATCCCCGTGGCTGTCAAGCTGGTGTTTGTCGTCTCCCGCTATTGGGACAGGGGATTTGAAAAGCTTTTTGAAAAACGCCGGCTCAAAGGAACCGTATAGGGGGACAGGTGGCACGATACGTCAAATCTCCGGACCGTGAATGGATCAAGAAACGATTGATGGGGGCGGGGATCGTTATCATCGTTGTTTTTGCCGTTCTTCTCATGCGGCTGGTGTATCTTCAGATTATCAAGGGCGAGGAGTACAGGCGGCTTTCGGAAAACAACTGCATCCGGCTGAAAAGCGTAAAGGCGTCCAGGGGACTGATTTATGACCGGAACGGAAAACTGCTTGTGGATAACCGGCCTTCTTTCAACCTGAAGCTGATTACAGAGGATGCAGGATCGGTACAAGAAACGGTGGATAAGGTTGCCGGACTCATTGATGTCCCGATGGAGGAGCTTTGGGACCGGATCGAAAAAAACGGCGGCAACATGTTTTACAAGCCGCTGGTTTTACGGGAAAATCTCACAAGGAACCAGGTGGCGGCCATAGAAGCCAATAAATTCGATCTTCCCGGAATCATTATCGATGTGGAGCCCAGGCGCCACTATATTCATGAGAAAACCGGCGCCCACCTGCTCGGATATCTCGGGGAAATCAATAAAAAAGAGCTGGACAGCGGCCGGCATCCGGATGTTTATTCAGGCGATTCCATCGGCCGGTACGGCGTGGAAAAGAGCTTTGAAAGTCTTCTTCACGGAAAAAGAGGGGGCCGGCAGGTGGAGGTTGATGCGGACGGACGGATTATCAAAGTGCTCAAGACGGTGGAACCGGAGCCTGGAAAAAATCTGTACCTTACGATGGATCTCGAACTGCAGCAGGCGGCTGATTCCATGATGAAAGACCGATCGGGCGCCGTGGTGGCCATGGATCCTTCAAACGGTGAAGTACTTGTCATGGGCAGTTATCCCGAGTTCAACCAGAACGATTTCATCGGCGGTATTTCCGTAGCAAAATGGCGGAAACTGATGTCGAACCCGAATAAACCCATGATCAACAAGGCCATCCAGGGCGAATATCCCCCGGCCTCCACCTACAAGATCGTCAGTACCATTGCCGCCCTTGAAGAGGGAATCGTGGATAAAAACACCCAGTTTCACTGTCCTGGCTATTACCGGTACGGAAACCGCACCTACAGGTGCTGGAAAAAAGGGGGCCACGGGGA
>CAYFVA010000141.1:0-5932 GCA_964346265.1 uncultured Desulfobacterales bacterium | reverse complement strand
TTTTTGGCTTCATCCAGGATCCGGCATGCTTTGCGCAGCTTGTCAGCAGAACTCCCGGCTGAAGATTCAGACACTTTATCTTCCGTTTCCACAACCTCAGTATCTTTCTTTTGAGTATATTCGGCCATGATTTCCCGGATCGAGTTCTTTGCATCCCCCGGAAGCATTATGGTCTTCTCATTTCGGTACAAAGGGTTTTCAACCCCTGAGTACCCGGGTTTTTCATCAAAGTTGCAGCAGATAATGTTTCCGGCTTTATGGGCATGCAGAATGGGCATCCCGGAAATCGGTGTACCCTCCGCGTCTATTGCCGCGGGATTGACTACGTCACAGGCCCCTATCACCAGGGCGGCGTCTGAAGTTTCAAACAACGGATTCACATCATCCATTTCCATCAGCATTTCATATTCAACCCCTGCCTCAGCCAGAAGAACGTTCATATGCCCGGGCATTCTGCCGGCAACAGGGTGAATTGCATAGCTCACCTTTTTTCCGAGTTCCGTCATGTGTTCGGCCATTGCCACCACGTCCTCCTGTGCCTGGGCCAGGGCCATGCCGTAACCCGGCACGATGATGATATCCCCGGCCTTTTTCAGGACTTCTGCCGCCCTGGTAACATCATCCGTATCCTCCTTTTCCGTCTTCTCCCGAGATTCAGGCGGAGTAACCGTCTCCAAAGGCGTAAAAGACCCCTGCATTTCAGAGGACTGTGCTTTGGGGACGGCAGGGGACCGTACCCCCGGAATCAGAATACTGACCAGATTCCGGTTCATGGCCTTGCACATGACATAGGTCAATATGGACCCGGATGCCGCCACAGTGGCTCCGGCAGCAATCAACAGCTGATTGGCGATAACCATTCCGCAGAGCGCGGCCGCCAGCCCGGTGGTTGCGTTAAGCAAAGAGATCAGAACCGGCATGTCTGCTCCACCGATGCGGATGGAGAACAGAACTCCGAAAACAAGCCCCAACAGTATCTGAAGAATGAAAAGAGGCCCCCTGACACCCGGGGGAGCAAAAAGGGCGGTGAGGCCGACAATCACCAGAGCAAGAACATTGACAAACACCAGAAAGCTGTGTTTGTTGAGTATTTGCGGTGTCTGGCGCATTTTGTTCGCCAGCTTTGCACTGGCGATCATGCTGCCGCTGAAAGTCAGGGATCCGATGCAGAGACCCAGTACACCGGATACCTGGTTGATGAAAGGCATGTGAATTCCGCCCCGGGTCAGCTCCAAAAGGGAGACGATAAAGGCGGCAACGCCGCCTGCACCATTTTGAAATGCTACCATGGCGGGAATCTGGATCATGTTCACCCTTTTGGCCACTGCATACCCCAGCACCGATCCGGCGAACAGGGCGATTGCAACCGTGAAGACATCAATGATCCCGTGTCGAAACAGGACCAAAAGGAATGCGCATCCCAGTGCGAATGCGGCTGTAAGGTTTCCCCTGCGCGCTCCCTTTGGGGCGCGGAACTGTCTGATGCCGACAATCAGAACAACAACAATCAAAAGGTCTATTACTGTATTTATGTATGGCGCAATTTGACTCATGATTTATCCATTCCTGTATGGGCTCTTTTAAAAAGCTTGAGCATTCTGTCGGTGATAACAAACCCGCCCACCACATTAAATGTCGCTGCAATAAGGGCAATCGCACCGAGTATCTTTGCAGGGCCGCCTGTCTGGTGAGAAAAAATCAGCAAAGCCCCTAGAATGGTCACACCTGAAATGGCATTGGTCATGGACATCAGCGGGGTGTGCAAAAGCGGGGGCACTCTGGATATGAGGATATACCCGATGCCGAAACAGAGGATAAAAATTCCCGTCATTAGAAAAAGATTCGTCATTTCTTCATTCTCCCTGGTGTAAAAAGGAAGCCTTGTGTCCGCTCAGGTGCAAACATACAAGGCTTCCTGATTTTTCCGGTTCACAAATGTTTTTAATTTACCACCTGCATGGCTTTCAATGTTCCCCTGTGGTGTATCTTCTCCTGGTGCGTAACCAGAGACTCCGCCACAATCTCATCATCAAAATCAATCTTACCGGGGCCCTGTTTGTAAAGGTTTTCCACATAATAATACAGGTTGTTGGAGTACAGCCAGCTGGCATGGAGCGCCATTCTGCCGGGGATATTCTGAATACCGCACAGGGTGGTCCCGTTTTTCTGAAACGTTTCCCCCGCTTTGGTGGCGGAGCAGTTCCCGCCCTGATCTATGGAAATATCCATCACAACGGAACCGTACTTCATGGTCTTTACCATTTCTCTTGTAATGATGACCGGAGCCACCTCTCCCGGGACAAGGGCACTCAAAATCACTACATCCGTCTGCTCAATTTCAGGCGCAACGGTTTTTTGTTCCTTCTCAAGCCACTGGCTGTCCAGGGCCCGGGCATATCCTCCCTCCCCTAAGACAAGTTCCTGGGGAATGTCAAAATTCACGAGTTTCGCCCCCAGGCTTTTGGCCTGGTCGCAGGCTTCCTCTCTTATATCCATCGCCTTGACAACACCGCCGAGCCTTTTGGCCGTGGCTATGGCCTGAAGTCCGACCACCCCCGCACCGATAACCAGAAAAACGGCAGGCTTTATCGTGCCGATGGCGGTCCCGGTCATGGGCACAAATCCGGGCAGGTAATTTGCCGCCAGGAGAACGGATTTGTATCCGGTCACCAGACTCATGGAAGAAAGTGCATCCATTCTCTGGGCCCTGGAGATCCTGGGCACACCATCCATTGTCAGAGCTGTTATATTGCCGGCTTCAAGCTTCTTTACCATCTCATGATTGGACGGAGTGGCCGGATGCAGAAAAGTGATAAGCGTACTGCCGCTGGAGAGCATATCCACTTCATGCTTGTTAACCTGTTCGTTGAATATGGGCTGCTTTACTTTCAATAGAATATCAGCGTCGGCAAAAAGAGCCTCGGTATCATCAACAATACCGGCACCGGCGTTTTGATATTCCGTGTCTTCTATTCCGATACCTTTTCCGGCTGAAGATTCGACCCGAACCTCAAACCCGAGCTCAATGTATTTCCGGACCATATCCGGCATCACAGCAACTCTTTTTTCTTCAGAGAGAATTTCTCTGGGCACTCCTATCATCATAATAGCCTCCTTGGGGCGAAAATTTATTGTAGCTCACGAGCATGCATATGGATGGAATCTATAAAAAACGGCGGCTGGGGGATACTGTTTATTCTCTCCAAAGCCTTTTCAACGTCTTTTTTCAATTGCGCCCGGGTGGATCCGTTTTTATACAACATTTTCATAAGACTACGACACGCAATGATTCGAGCCTCGTAATAAATATTATCGTCTTCCATAATAGACAGAACCTCCCGGATCAGATCCTCCCCGGGATTTTCCATGGTTTCGATTCTTTTCAGGGTCTCCTCCCTGAGCCGCCAGTTTCCCTTGTAGCGAAGAATTCGAATCAGGCCGCGTTGACAATCATCGGCCCTGCCGTTTTCAAACACATCGTCCAGAAGTTCAAGAACCTGCCCCCAGTCCTGCAGATTTCCAAAAATGTCCTGTGTCATATCGTCTCTCCTCCTTGGTTGTTGCACAGCATGCATTTCAGGTTCATGCGGGTATTAGAATCCCGCCCCCACTATTCTTAACAGCAAAAAAGATACCACGCTCAAAACTTTTGCCAACTAACTGATATAAAAGGAAAAACGATAGACAACAATGAAGGGGAATAAAAGGACCGGGCATAATGCGCCCGGCAGTACTGCCGGTTTTTAAGATAACCAACTGAAATGAATCAACAAAGAGAAGACGGGCGTTATCGCCCGATGCGGGCGCTTGTGGTCAAACCGATTCGTTCAGTTTCCTGAAAAGCGCCCTGCGGGATATCCCCAGCATTTGCGCAGCCTTTGTACGGTTGCCTTCGGCCTCCTGCATCGCCTGCCGTACCAGGGAGGATTCAAGCTGTCTGACTGCGGACCGCAGCTGAAGAGAAGCCCCGGAATTTTGCGGGGCGGGTTTTGATTCAGCGGAAAGGAATTCAAGGTGTCCAAGTGCGACATATCTCTGGAGAACATTCCGAAGTTCACGAACGTTGCCCGGCCATTCATATTCCATGAGCCTGTCCATGACATGGCCCGGGAGCCTGAATTCCCCGGAACCGCTCTTCATCTGGTGTGTAAAATGATCCACCAGCAAAGGGATATCCTCTTTTCGGGAGCACAAAGGCGGAATGTGTATCTGGATTACCTGGATACGGTAGTAAAAGTCCTTGCGCATCTCTTTGCAGGCCACCCTTTTGTTCAAATCCGTGTTTGAGGCTGAAATGACACGAAAATCCGCAGACTGCGAGTCACTGCATCCAACAGGGCGATATTCGCCGCCTTCCAGGGCCCGCAGGAGTTTGGCCTGCATATTGATCGTGAGTTCACTGACTTCATCCAGAAAAAGGGTGCCCCCCTCGGCCATGTCCATATACCCTGAAACATTTGCATGGGCTCCGGTGAAAGCGCCTTTTCGGTGTCCGAAGAACTCCCTTTCAAAAAGGGATTCCTGGATGGCGCCGCAATTTACCGCAACGAACGGGCCGTTACTCCTGGCACTGTGTTCGTGTACAGCTCTGGCCGCAAGCTCCTTGCCCGTTCCCGACTCCCCGAAAATGGTCACATCAGCGTCAGCAGCAGCCGCTTTCAGGATAAAATCGTATACTTCCTGCATTGCCCTGGATCGGCCTATAAGCGGCCCCAGCCGGTATCTGTCGCTCAGGCAGGAGCGTAACGCCATGTTCTCGCGATGCAGCATATCAGCCTTGTTCTGTGCCGCCAGCTGCTGCTCCTTGATCTCGGTGATATCCTTGAATGTAGATAGAAGTGCGGCTTTGCCCTGCAAGGTGATCGGGCTGTGGCAGGCCTGAACCCAGGCTGCCCTGTCCTTCCTGGTCAGCTGATAGACATCCTCTTTTTTGGCCTGCGGAGGATCGGAGCCAACGTGTTTATAAATCTCCATGAGTTCATCTGCGGCTCCCGGCACGGGAGCGTCCACACGTCTTCCGACAAGGGATTGGGGATCGATGATCTGGAAAATATGGCAAAATTCCGGGTTGAGGTAACAAAACCGTCCGTTCTGGACAAGGGCCACTCCCTCTGTAACCTGTTCGGTCAAGGTGCGGTACCGCTCTTCACTCTCCTTGAGGGCCCGCTCGGAACGTTTAAGCCACAGCACTTTGCTCAGCCGCTCCGCTATGGCCCAGAGCAGTCGCTCCTCCTCTTTGAGAAACGGCCTGCAGGTATTTTCAGGCGGGCACTGCAGATAGTATACCTCCACTTCCCCCACCTCTTCTCCGTTCAGGACGATTTTCGATTTTTGTGAACATTGCGTGGTTTGAAATTTTCTGGAGGTGTATTCTCTGCCCTCCACCTTTATTCGCGCACATGCATTCTCAGGATACTGCCAGGCCGCGGGAATCAACTCGACCGTCCGCTGCATGATCCATTCGAGGGAAACATCCTGGTTTTCAAACAGGTTGGAGATGCCGTACAGGCAATTGAGTTCTTTTACACGTTCGGCAAGCTGGCTGTGATGGGGGCCCGCGGTCCGGGAATTATCAAACCCGCTTCTTTCTCCGGGCGGCTGCTTTTGGCAAGGTGGTTCATGTTGATAGCGAGGATCCATTATGCACCTTAAAAGGTTGTCGACTCCACAGTCAATTAAATCCGGAAAATCGATTGGTATAGTAGAATGGATATCAGACTTAAAACTTGATGTAAAGCAATCGTGCAATCGCGCCGGAGAAAGAGCATATAAAAGACCCCCGGAAATAGTGAAATTCTGCATGGATGTCTTGAGTATATACTTTGTTCAAAACTGATTTATGTGGTATTTTGTCGACACTATGCGAATGGGAAAAAGAAACTTTGAATGGACAAAAACCAGAATATTCAAAATGCTCTCGTGATTTCGGTGA
>CAYFVA010000140.1:0-5987 GCA_964346265.1 uncultured Desulfobacterales bacterium | reverse complement strand
GCCGCTTTGGTCTGGTTGCCGCCGGTTTCCCGAAGCGCCCGGACCAGTTCGTTCTTTTCAGCCGAATCTCCGGTTTGCCGAAGATGGTTCGGTGAGCCGGGGGGAATTTCCCCCGGCTCATTTTGCGTGAGTTTACCGGGAAGGTCCTCCAATTTTACAGTCGGTCCGTCCGAAGTCACATATATGTATTCCATGGTGTTTTTCAGCTCTCTGACATTGCCGGGCCAGGCATACGTCATGAAAAGATCCATGGCCTCGTGGCTCAACCGCCGGATCGATTTCCCGGTTTCCATGTTGAGGCGGCTGATGAATTCGTTTACAAGGATGGGGATGTCCTCGGTTCGCTCCCGCAGGGCCGGCATGTGGATCGGGATGACATTGATTCTATAAAACAGGTCAAGCCTGAAATCGTTTTTTTCCAGCATATCACTCAGGTTCCGGTTGGTGGCCGTGATGATCCGGACATCCACATTGACCGGGGAGATGTCGCCGACCCGTTCAAACGTTCCGGATTCCAGAACGCGCAGCAGTTTGGTCTGTGTGGGATAGGGAATGTCCGCGATTTCATCCAGGAAAAAGTCCCCGTGATGGGCTGCCTCAAACCGGCCGACATGATCGGTGACCGCTCCGGTGAATGCGCCTTTGGCGTGCCCGAAAAGCTCGCTTTCCAGGACCGATTCATTCAGTGCGGCACAGTTGAGCTGGATGAACGGCCCGTTTTTTCTCGGTCCGGCCAAATGGACGGCATTGGCTGCAAGTTCTTTGCCGGTGCCGCTTTCTCCGGTGATAATAACCGGTGCCCTGCTTTTGGCGGCTTTCCGGATCATGTCAAAGACCTCCCGCATCACCGGGGATCTTCCCACGATTCCCAGAAAACCGTTTTCGCTTTCATACTGCCGTGACAGAAGCTGGATTTTGTGATCCAGTTTTTCGATTTCCGATATATCCGTGAGGGTTTCCACAACCCCGATGGCGTTGTCCTTTTCATCCCGGAACACCGATGCATTTTTCAGGATCGGGATCAGGTTCCCGTCTTTTTGTTTGACAAGGCAGCGGCACTTTTTCATGTCCTCGCGCCCCTCTTCGAACAGCTTGCACCATGCCGAGGATCGGCCGGTCTGAAGCGTGTGTTCGCATGCATCGCAACCAAGGGTTTCGCATGACATCCCCACGGCTTCATCCGCCCGGTAACCGGTCAGGGATTCAAACGCCTTGTTGACCATCAGTATGGCACCGTCCGTGCCGATGAACATCAGCCCGTCATTGATGGTGTTTACGATCTTTTTCCAGAATGCATTGATGTCGTGTTCGTCCATGGCGGCTCTCCGGTTTTGCCCCCGGCCGGGTGGTGTTCAGGCCAAAGGGAGGTTGAGTGTTTAAACAGATGTTAAAAATATTCGTTCAATTTAACAGTTGTTTAAATGACATGATCAGCCATCCTTGTCAAGCTGTTTGCTGGTGGCGTGGGTTTTCAGTTTGAAAACAGGGGGTTGTCCATCAATGTTTCCGAAGATTCCCGGTCGGTACAGGTGTTGCAGCAGGAAAAGGAAAAAGAATTCATTTCATCAGGATCGCTTATGGCTGCTGATCACATATTGGACCTTCGGGGGGTGATTACCCCGTTGTGCCTGTTTCAATGCAAATGGGTTCTGAAAACCCTGGACAAAGGGGAGATGCTGGAAGTGGTTCTGGCGGATGAGGATGTGGTCCATGATCTTTCCATGATCGTGGAGCGTTCCGGTGACGAAATGCTCTACCGGAATGAAAAAGAGGGAATGGTCTCTCTTGGAATACGGAAAGGATAGAAACCTTCAAACGTGTGGAGGAAAGATGTTTCTCAACAGACGGAATTTTTTCAGGGTGATCGGGGCGGCGGGCGCATCTGCGGCCGTTTCCCCGAAAAAAGCCGGGGCATGGGAGTCCAAGGCACCGCCGGATGCGTACGGGTGCCTTGTGGATCTGACCCGGTGCATCGGCTGCCGGAAGTGCGAAGAGGCCTGCAGCCGGGTGAACGAACTGCCGGTGCCGGAAATTGCCGATTGTCATTGTACGGTGTTTGATGAAGACAGGAGGCCTTCCGATGATGCATATACGGTGATCAACCGGTATTTCACCGGCCGGGTGGACCAGTTTAAAAAGCCGGTACCGAGCTTTGTAAAGGTTCAATGCATGCACTGCCAGGATCCTTCCTGTGTATCCGCCTGTATTGTCGGGGCGCTGACAAAGGACGACAAGACCGGTGCGGTCCGGTACGATGTCACCAAATGCATCGGCTGCCGGTACTGCATGGTGGCATGCCCGTTTGAAATCCCGGCGTACGAGTATGACGACCCCATTACTCCCCGGGTGATGAAATGCACGTTCTGCTATGACCGGATTTCGGAGAAGGGCGGGTTGCCGGGGTGTGCCGAAATCTGCCCCACCGAAGCCATCACCTTCGGCCGCAGGGATACGGTTTTGAAGCTGGCCAAAAAACGGGTAGCGGAAAACCCGGGCAAGTATGTTCAGCATGTGTACGGGGAAAAGGAGGTCGGCGGGACATCCTGGCTGTATATTTCCGATGTGCCGTTTGAAGAGGTGAACCTGCCGACACTGCCGGACAATCCGCCTCCGAAACTGGCTGAAACCATCCAGCACGGCCTTTTCAGTTATCTTTGGTCTCCCATCCTCCTTTTCGGGGCCCTGGGGGCGCTCATGTACAAATTCAACAATTCATCCGCTGATGACAAATCAAAGGAGGTGAACCGTGACACATAGACCGGTACCGCTCAGGCGGAAATTCTGGACCCCGGGTGTGCTGGTCATGGCGGCGTTCATGGCGGCCGGTGCGGTGGCGGTGATCGCCCGGTTTACCGGCGGCATCGGGTATGTCTCCAATCTTTCCACTGCACGGCCCTGGGGACTCTGGGTGGGAATCGATGTGGCCACCGGCGTTGCCCTGGCGGCCGGAGGATTCACCACCGCAGCCCTTGCCCACATTTTCGGCCGGCATCACTATGAAGCGGTGACGCGCCCGGCGCTGTTGACGGCCATGTTGGGGTACACCTTTGTGGTCCTGGGGTTGTTTGTGGACATCGGCCGGTCCTGGGCCATATGGAAGCCCATGTTCAACTGGAACTTCAACTCGGTCCTGTTCGAGGTGGCCATGTGCGTGATGATCTATCTCAATGTACTGTATATCGAGTTTTTCCCGATCGTGGCCGAGCAGTTCAAGGGCCGGGTGAACCTGCCCGGGGCGCCGGCCGCGCTGAACAATCTTGCGGATAAGATTCTGACCATCGGGGACCGGATACTGGACAAGATCATGTGGATTTTTGTGATTCTCGGAGTGGTCCTGTCCTGCATGCATCAGTCAAGTCTCGGGTCTCTCATGCTCATTGCCCCGACAAAGCTGCATCCGCTCTGGTACACCCCGATCCTGCCCCTTCTGTTTCTCGTCTCCGCCATCGCGGTGGGCTATCCAATGGTGGTATTTGAAACCACCATTGCCACTTCCTCTTTTAAAACGGACCCGGAAATGGACGTGCTCTCGCCGCTGACACGGATCACCGCTTTTCTTCTGGGTGCCTATCTGGTGCTGAAGCTGGGCGACATGGCGGTGCGGGGTACCTGGGTGTACCTTTTGGACGGCACCGCTCAGACCAACTCGTTTATCCTGGAAATGCTTTTAGGAGTGATCGCACCCTGGGTGATGCTGCTGTTCGAACGGGTTCGGCGGTCCAGAAAAGCGCTTTTTACGGCAAGCTGTCTGATTGTGGGCGGTGTTGTGGTGAACCGTGTGAATGTATTTATCGTGGGGTACAGGCCGCCGTTGAGTGAAGGCACGTATTTCCCGGCTCCGGGAGAAATCCTGGTCACCGCCGGGCTTGTGGCGGCACTGATGTTTATTTACCGATTTCTTGTTACATATTTGCCTGTGTTGCAGGATTCAGGGGAGGTGTCCTGATGATGAAAAAATTTCTATGGAGTGTGCTGATTCTGATGGTCTGCTGCGCCGGTTTGGCCTATGCAGAAACCTGGGTGGCGCCGGACCAGAAAGAGGCACGGAAGAGGGCCGAAGAAGTGGTGCCGTTTGTGGAGAAAGTCAAAGAGGAAGGCATGATGGAACGCCGGTTGTCCCTTATGGAAAAAGGGGTGTCCATGGATGATGTGAAAGAAGTATACTTTCTTCTGGACAGCCCCATTATCAAAAAGAGGGAAGATCACTACGGGCCGGTCCGGTTTGCACACAAGCGGCATGCAGCCCTGGTCAATGACTGCAGCAAATGCCACCATCTTCGTCCCGAAAAAGCGGATGCAAAGGAAACCACACGCTGTTCAGCCTGCCACCAGGAGTCTTTCAAGCAGGATTTCCCCGAGAGGATGGGCTTGAAGGCGGCGTATCACCAGCAGTGCATCGGATGCCACCAAGAGGAGACCAAGGGGCCTGTGAGTTGTACCGGGTGTCATCTGAACAATGTCCCGGACCACAAGGAACTGGTCAAGCTGGGAAAAGACCCGGAGCCCACGGAAGTGACAACCGAATGTCTCAGGTGCCACGAGGAGCAGGGAAAGGAGTTCCTCTCCACTGCTCACTGGCTGTGGAAGGGGCCGTCCCCGTACACCACGGGAGAGAGGAAAAAGATCCTTCACGGAAAGGGCACAACCGCCCTCAACAACTACTGAATCAGCCCCATCAGCAACGAGGCTCGTTGCACAAGCTGCCATGCAGGATACGGATGGAAGGATGATTCTTTTGATTTTACCGATCAGACAAAAATCGACTGTCTCGTGTGTCATGACACCACGGGAACGTATGAAAAAGATCCCCCTGGTGCGGGGATGCCCAAAGAGAATGTCGATCTCAAACACGTGGCGGAAAATGTCGGCCACACCAGCAGGGCAAGCTGCGGTGCCTGCCATTTCAACGGCGGCGGGGGAGATGCCATCAAACATGCGGATCTGTCCAGACAGCTTTTGAAGCCGGACCGGATGTGCGACGTTCACATGGGCGGATATGATTTCGCCTGTGCCGAATGTCATGAAACCCGGAATCACAGGATATCCGGCAGAAGTTCCTCTGTTCCGGTGGCCGAGGGCAAGTTTTCCTGCGAAACCTGTCATTCAAGCGCCCCGCATTACGGCGACAACCTGATCTCCCATCATCTGAACCGGCATACCGATGCCCTGTCCTGCAATGTCTGCCATTCCCCGGTATACGCCAAATGCAAACCCACCAAGAGCTGGTGGGACTGGTCCAAGGCCGGCGACAAGAGCCGGAAAGTCAAAAAAGACAAGTACGGCAAAGCGGACTATCACTGGAAAAAAGGGGAATTCAGATGGAAGGAATCCGCCGTACCCACCTATGCCTGGTACAACGGATACATGGACCGGGTTCTCAAGGGGGATCAAGTCGACCTTTCCGCGGATGTGATCAATTTGACACAGCCGGTGGGGGCATTCAAGGACCCGAACTCCAAGATTACCCCGTTCAAGATCATGAAAGGGGTCCAGGCGATTGATAAAGAGTACCAGCATGTCCTGGTCCCGCACCTTTTCCCCAGGAACAAGGAGGACAAGACCGCGTACTGGAAACATCTGGACTGGGACAAGGCGCTCCGGGACGGCACCGAGGCTGCCGGGCTTGAATTCAGCGGGTCGTATGAATGGAAGGAGACCTGGATGTACTGGCGGGTGGATCACGAGGTGATGCCGGCGGAGATGGCGCTTTCCTGTGTGCAGTGCCATGACGGCCTGAAAGGGGAAAAGACCTGCGACCGCTGTCACCAGGACAACCGGGATGTGGATTTCAAGAAGATTGCCAAAAAAGGAACGGATTTTGCGAAAATGAAAGAGGAGGGAAGGGATGTGGAAAGTCTTGTGGACAAGACCGACTACATCGACTTCAAGGCCCTTGGCTATGAAGGGGATCCGGTTATCCACGGCGGCCGGTTTAAAAAACTGCCCATGGGGTACAAGGAGAACCTCGAGTAGTTCAATCGAAAAAA
>CAYFVA010000139.1:0-6011 GCA_964346265.1 uncultured Desulfobacterales bacterium | reverse complement strand
CGACCAGATCGTTTCAATTGAGAATGCCATAAAATCCCTTAAATCGGGTTATCCGCTGTTTGCAAAACATCAGTTCCAATTCACAGTCCCCGTGACGCCGCTTTCTCCCCGGATCGTACGAGAGATCGAGCTTAAGCTGGAGCCGTCCAGCATGTGGACGGTTTTGCTGTGCTTTTTGGCAAGGTTTTTCACGAGGGAGCAGGCCGAGTGGCTGTTGCAGTTCACCGGGCACAGGACAAGATCGGATCGTTTGAGCCGGGATTCGAGCTGCCTGACCCCGTCCTTTTGCTTCATGTAGCCGTCGTGGTATTCCAGGACCCCGCCGTTTTCCTCGATGAGCTGCCGGTACAGCGATTCCATCCGGGTCATTCCGCCGACGATCAGAATGCGTTTTTCACAAAGGTCAAATGAGGGGCATGAAGAATCACACCGGCTCAAAAACGTGAGTTCTTCTGTAACCTCCCGGATCTCTCCGGTCAGGTGATCGTTTAAAGCGCGCACCTGTTCAAGCTCAAAAGACAATTTCCGGTTTTCATTTTCAAGGGCGTCCTGCCGCATCTGTTTTTCCTTCAGCTTTTCGGACATGACGGAAACTTTGTTTTCAAGCTTGTGGTTTTGCGAGTCAACATCCATCATGCAGGGTTGACTGGACATACTTGCGACTTTCTCTTCCAGAAGCTTTTGCTTGTTTCGCACTGTGGAAAGAGCGGCGGCCATATCAGAACTCTCCTGTTTCAGACGACGGTTTTCCTTTTTAAGGTTCCGGCTGTGCTCTTTTGCGGCTCTGGTTTCCTCCTTTCCGCGTTCGAGTTCGGTTTTTACGGCCTCCAGTTTCCGTTTGAGCTTCATGGTCTGTTCGCTGTCCTTGTGCATGGTCATGTGGATTTTGCCCGCGATCCGCCTTTTCGAATCGAAAGAAAGGGTGGGATGCACTGCTGCGGTCCAGTAGATTTCAGTGACATCTCCTTTTTTAAACGCAGATTCAAACCTTGCCATGAACTCATTTTCCTCGAGCATGAGAAGCGTTTGGGCTTGTTTGCCGTATTTCCTGTCAATCAGTGCGTCAATGCGTTTTGAAAGGGGGTTTTTACTCTGGGCGCTTGCCACCAGTTTTTCATGGATGTCAAACGAGCTTTCGTTTTTATACGAGTAGTTGGATCGTTTCAACAATTTTTTCTGCTCTGAAGACGTAAGGCACATTTCGACAATCGGACATTTGAAAAAGTCGTCGGCCTCCCAGTACTTCAGACGAGCGGGCTGAGCCGTATCATTTTCAACGCTGTTTTCGGCCGTGTGTGTCTCCAACTGTTCCTGACTTTCGATAACTTCCATGACGGTTTTCTCCTTTCTTTCGTTCTTTTACCGCCGGCCGCAGTTCAAGCCGGCGGATTCGAGTCGAGCAGCACCTCTGTCAGTTTTTTCCGCAAACCTGCCAGCTGTTTGGATTTAAAGGATTTCCTGCTTTGTTCCAGCACCTCGATTGCATCCCTGACCGCTTCTTCCAGCATGGCTTTCCTTGGATCCGGCCGCTCGGCGGAACCTTTGTCCAGGTTCTCAGGCTCGGTCCCGTTTTCGTCTTTTTCCACTATTGCACTGATCATGCGGGACTGCATATTGATTTCCCGGGCCAGTTCCTTGATCCGGGCGTTTAAAACATGATTTGCGCCCGGCTTATCACACCCCACTTTTTTCTATCCTCCTTATTTTTTTTGGTATTCCAAACAAACAGATTCAAAAAATACCGCCCGGCGGATACATTCTCAAAGGCGGTTATACTCCCACAATTTATTAGGATTGCAAAACTTAGTTTCAATTACCGAATAAATGATCCCTCCGTTTTTGTCAAGTATTTTTTTCGGCCGTCTTCAAAAAAAATTCCTTCAGATCATTTCACGGAAAATTCGGACACAAGACAGGAAAAGATCTTGCAAAACCATTGAAAAACCGGATTTAAAAAAAGGTTGACACGTTTTTCCCGGATACGTATAAATTTGACTCAATACCCGTCACGAAGACGGGCCCGGTTTTCGGTGTGAATGAAACGGATGCGCAAAAGCCATCCACCGGAAAAACCAAATGCAAGCAGGGAAACATCAACCAGGCGGGCTGCAAGAGAACAGCCACCGACTGACAGACAATACAAGATATCCGAAAAAAGCCATGAAGGTTCTTGAAGCGGCAAGCTTACGTATCTTTGTGGCTTTTTTATTTGGTGATTTGAAAATTTGGAGCAAAAAAATTATGCAGAGCATTCGGAAAAGATTCAGGCGGCACGCAGTGAAACGTATCCTGGCAATCATGATGGTGCTTGTCCTTACCGCCCTGCCCCCGGCACTTGCCGAACGGGTGGAAAAAGACACGGATGACGACGGAAAAATCGACCGGATCGCGGTTTTCACTGATGAGGGAAAAATTGAAAAGCTTGAAATCGACAGCAACCGGGACGGCGCCATGGACCGGTTCCAGTTTTATGAAAACGAAACCGTGGTCCGGATCGAACGGGATACGGATTTTGACGGCCGAATCGATGTAAAGGATTATCTGGAAGATGAAACCGTGGTGCGCCAGGAGCGCCTTGACAAATCAAATGCGGTATATCAGATCACAACCTTCAATGACAAAGGAGAGCCCGTTCAAAGCAAAAAAGACACCACGGAAAGCGGGTCGTTTGACACGGTCTACCACTTTGAAAACGACAAACTGGCAAGAGTTCAAAAAGACACTGACGAAGACGGCGGGTTTGACACCTTTGACACCTACGAGGACGGGCGGCCGGCGAAAAGAACAGTGGACAGGAATGGAGACGGCAAACCGGAAAAGATCACAACATACGGCAAAAACGGATATCCCGTTCAAAGCCGGCATGATCTGACAGAGGACGGGCATCTCGACACGGTCCGGTTCTACGAAAACGGCCGGATCACCCGGGAAGAAACGGATGCAGACATGGATGACCAGCCGGAAAAGGTGACCGTATTTGATGACGGCTCACCGGTTACGCAGAAAAAGGATACCAATAAAAACGGCTCCTTTGATGTGGTCATCAAGCTTGAGAATGGAGACCCCGTCCTGCGCAGACAGGATACGGACCATGACGGCACTTTTGACACGTTCACCTCATTCGGCAAAAACTCCGAAGTCGAAAAAGTCGAAAAGGACACGAACAACAGCGGAACCATTGATAAAACAACCGAATTTCAAAACGGAAAACCCCATCTTCAAAAGGTGGATGAGAACAAAGACGGGGCGTTTGACACCCGGATTTTCTTCAACAAGAACGAAGAGCGCGAAAAAGTGGTCATGGACAAGAACTATGACGGAAGAGACGACACCTGGCAGTTCTACAGAGACGACAAGGTGTACCGGCTTGAAAAGGATGAAAACGCCGACGGCAAGGTCGACCTGAAAGTCACATACAAGGACGGGGAGAAACACACCCTTGCCAAGGACAAGGACCATGACGGATTTTTTGAAACCCGGCAGTTTTTCAGCCGGCCGGACTGGTCCCTTGTGGTGGAAATCGATAAAAACAAGGACGGAAAACCGGAAGCCCTGTTTTATTACAAAGGCGGCGTGCTGCGGAAAAAAGAGATTGACGAGGACAATGACGGCAAAGCCGACCTTGTGGAATGGTACAGCAAAACCGGCAACCTTGTAAAAACCGCTGAAGACGAGCTGGATACCGGAAATTTGACGCTTTACTGGTTCTATGATGAAAACGAGCGCCCGGTCCGGGCGGAAAAGGACAATGACACGGACGGAGAAACCGAGGTGTGGTTCTTTTATGAAAACGGCCGGGTGACATCGGTGGAAGAAGACACCAATGAAGATGGAAAAGCGGACATCTGGGAAGTGTATGACGAGGCAGAGGCCCTGATCAAACGGGAAAAGGACCTCGACTTTGACGGGGTTCCGGATGTGACGAAGCAGGGATCCGGTTCGGAAGAGTTCCATGATCCAAAACAACCGCAGAATCAAAAGGATACAACCAATGAGTGATTTCACGATTTTTCAGTCCATACCCACATCTTCGATGATCGATTTTCTGTCCAAAGGCGGGTTCCTGGTGATCCCGATCCTCTTGTGCTCGGTGTTCACCGTTGCAATTTTCCTGGAAAGGGTCATCACCTTTGCAAGGATGCGGAGCCGGGGGACCGGTCTTGCCGAAAAAACCGCAGCCCTGCTGGTACAGGGGAAGCCGTCCATGGCCCGGCAGCAGGCGGAACAGAGCAACTCTCCCATGGGAAGAATCCTGGCCGCTGCCATTGATGCAAAGGACACGGACCGGGAGATTTTGGAAACAGTGATGGTGAACGCCACGGAAGAGGAGGTGCGGAACCTGTCCACCTATACCCAGGCCCTTGCCACCATCGGCAATATCGCACCGCTGCTCGGGCTTCTGGGAACGGTCATCGGCATGATCAAGGCGTTCATGGTGATCCAGGACATGGGCGGCAAAGTGAACGCATCAGTCCTTGCCGGGGGCATCTGGGAAGCCATGCTCACGACGGCCCTGGGGCTTGCCGTGGCCCTACCCACCATGCTGGCGCACAGCTACCTGATCTCCCGGGTGGACCGATACGAGGCCCGGCTCCAGAACGGCACGGTCACATTCATGAAAGCGGTCATGGGAAGAAAGGAGGCCTGATCCATGCTGGTACACCGAAAAAAGCGGCCCAAATACCAGATCACGGCACCCCTCACATCCCTGATCGACATCGTGTTCATGCTGCTGATCTATTTTCTTTTAACCACCAACTTCATGGTGGATGAAGGCATCAAGGTCAAGCTTCCCCAGGCCAAGGCATCCGCCCCCCAGACCCAAAAGGAGATCACGGTTTACGTGGACCGGGACGGCAGGGCTTATATCCATGACCAGCCGGTCCCGGACGACCGGATTTTCAAAAAACTCAAACAGATGATCGGTGAAAGCCGCAATCCCCTTGTGGTGGTCAAGGCAGACCGGGCCGTGGTGCTGAACAAGGCGGTCCGGGTAATGGATCTTGCCAAGGCTGCCGGGGCAGGAAAACTGTGTCTGGCAACGGAGAAAGGACTGTAACATGAAACCTGCAGGATCAAACCATGCCTGACACCCGGCCGGCAGATACCGCTCCCCGGCCGCCGGAAAAGAGCGGCTGGGTCATGAAGGCGGCACTCCTCGTGTCTCTTGTGGCACACATGTTTCTGTTCATGCACATGGCCGGGGCCCTGAACTCGGATACGCTCACATCCATTGAACTGACCATGCGGGATGTATCCGAACCGTTTACCAGGGCCATTCCCCGCCCGAGGAACCGGCACGAAACCCCGAAAATTCATAGTGCCCAAAAAGTTGCCGTGCCGGACAAGAAAATCCCGAAACCTGATATCCAAACCGATACGGTGGAGTCCCCCTCCCAGGTGACCGAAGCCGTCAGTGTTCCTGACGTGGGAGGCATCCGGCCGGCCGAAGCCGGCGCAATCGGATTTGAACATCAGGCAGCGCCTGTGTTTGCGTCAAAAAAAGACTACTTCCAGATGGTGAGAATGAGAATCGAAACGAGGAAAACCTACCCGGAGTCCGCCCGGAAAAATCAAAAACAGGGAAAGGTAGGTGTCCGATTCACCATCGCCGCAGACGGCAGTGTCAAATCGATTACCATTGCAGAGAGCTCGGGCCATGAAATTCTGGATTCAGCAGCCCTGTCCGCAGTAAAGAACGCGGCCCCCCTGCCCCGTCCGCCGCGGAACCTGTTTACCGATCAACTGAAGGTAGTAATCACCATCATGTTTGAGCTGATGTGATGGAAAAAGACTGATCATCCATCATGCCGAGAGTTTCGACGGCATCTGCTGCACACACTGCCGGCAGTGGTGGCTTGTATATCCTTGGATCGTTCTTATTTTACCAGATAGTTCTTACTTTAATAGATTGGTCTTACATTACTGGTAACGGAACCGGCGTTTATCAGCCGGGATCCAAAACAAAGAATCGATCCGAAACTGAAACAGGGATCAATGAGGAAATTGAA
>CAYFVA010000138.1:4766-6013 GCA_964346265.1 uncultured Desulfobacterales bacterium | reverse complement strand
TTATATTGAACTCAAAAGAAAAAATAGTACCACAGGATGCAAAATTTGCAAAAACAAATTTCCGCCGGGTCACGAAAAAACTTGAACCTTCCCCCCTGCAGACGGTATAATGTAATGATACTGTATGAACTTCACCGGCACAAGAACACACGAGTCCGAAGACAATAAATTTCATCTGAAAATGAAACAAAACCTGCATCCGATTCCATGAAAAAATTCGCCATTTTCCTTTCCATATGTATTTTACTCATTCTTGCGGCTGTCACTCTTCTCTTCTTCTATATCCGGACGGATCACGCAAAAAACCTTTTGACAAGCCGGATCAACCAGGCCATACCGGGCCGGATCCAGGCCGAATTCTGGGATATCAACTTTTTTCCCGTTTCCATTGCCCTTTCCGGAATCGAGGTGGAAGATCCGGATCAAAAAACATGTGTGACTGTTGAATCTGTTGAGGCGATTCTCGATCTTTCGTCCTTGTTCGACCGCACCATTGAGATCCGGTCGTTGACCATCCAAAAACCGCGGATCGATCTGGAACGAAATGAACAAGGAGTTATCAACCTTGCAAACGCGTTCGTGTCCCCACAGTCCCAAAAGGAGCGGGAAACAGAAAAACCGGATTCCAAAAGCATGCTTCCGGTGAACATTCTGGTTCAAAAAGCCGTGGTGGATCAAGGCACTCTTGTTGCAAGCGACCCTTCAGGGCAGATCCGCCTGCCCGGGATCCACATTCGGCTCTCCCGGTTCAATCTGCAGAATAAATCGTTTTCCCTCTCTTTTGAAACCAACAGCGGCAGCGGAACGATCAGGGGAGAAAACATCGCAATTTCCAAAGCAAAGATCACGGCCGTTTTCGATCCAAAAGCCGGGGCAGACCTTGAGGCAGCCATTCAAAGCGATCTTTTCACCCTGAAGGCTTCCGGAAAAATCTCCTCCTTTACCCGGAACCCAAAGGTCGAAATTGACTTGCATGCCGAATCCCGCCTTGGCGTGATATCCAGGTTCAAAGAGTCGTATGCCGGTCCGAAAGGGGATGTGGCCCTCTCTCTTACCGGCAGCGGCGCTTTGAACAACCCGGATGTGGAATTCGAGGTAAAAATGCCGGAGCTGTCAGCAGGACCTGGTGCGGCAAAGGCGAAAGCCGTAGAGGTGAGCGCCGCACTTTCGGACCGGGTCCTCACCATTGAAAGGGCGAATCTCGATCTATTGGGATCCACGGTCCGCGCAAAAGGGAGAATCGATTT
>CAYFVA010000138.1:0-4666 GCA_964346265.1 uncultured Desulfobacterales bacterium | reverse complement strand
TCCGGAGACCTTTTCCATCCCTCCATAGATGCACGGATCCATGCGGACAACCTTTCCGTGGACGGGATCTCCATAGAGAGTGTCGATCTGGACGGCTCCCTTCTTCCTTCCGGAAAGGCCCGCATCAGAAAACTTGAGGTGACTCAAGGCCCATCCTCTGTTCTTTTGACAGGAGATGCGCATATTTTTAGAGACGACTTCCGGCTCAACCAACCGATTGATGCGGATTTCACCTTAACCGGAAACCATCTGCTTCCGGATCGGATCATCAAACGGACCGATATCGGGATCGAAACACGGTTTCTGCCCTCCCGGGCGGACTGGGAACTTGCCGGCCGGCTCTCCTGCGATATTTCCGAGTTTCTTGACAAATCCGGGAATATCGAAAAGAAGCTCCCGGTCCAAACCCTCCATGCAGACCTGGATATAAAAGAAAAGAGTCTTTCTGCCACATTTGACAAAACTACGGACCTTACAGCGGTGGCGGACATCGAAAAAAATCTGTACCGTGCTTCTTTTGAGTTTCGCAAAACCCCGGTGGCCCCTTTTTTTCAGGCAGCCGGGATTCCAGGCTGGAAGGGGTGGATATCCGGCCGTGTCAAGGCTTCAGGGGAGATACCGTCAGCCGTTCCCTCTGATGCAGGTAACATACTGGAGAGCGCAGGCGGCCATCTGACACTCGACGCCGGCCTCGACGGTACAGTGGACCGCCCGGATTTTCATGCCTCCCTGAACATCCTTCAGGGTTCCTATCCTGTTCCCGGCACTGGAATGACTCTGTCCGAAGTAAACGGCACCATAAAGGCGGCTTCGGAAAAAGTGACAATCCAGGAACTTACAGGAAAACTGGACAATGGAAGGTTTTCCGTTTCCGGAACAATGGATCTTGAAAATTTTGTACCCCGGACGGCGGACATCGCCCTGGAAGGCAGCCGGATGCAGATACAGATCCCGGATACGGCAATGGTCCGGTTTGACACAAATCTGACCTGGGCCCTCACGCCTGAAAATTCCCATCTTTCCGGACGAGTGGAAATTCTGGAGGGCGAATATACAAAGGATTTCAACGTGAACCCGGTTGACGTGCTCACCCGGAAAACAAGAAGTTCACCAGCTTCATCTCAAAAAAGTTCAGATACCGCCTCCATTTTGACCGATACGGTGCTTGATGTGGATATCGACGCGAAGTCCCCTTTTGTGGTGGACAACAATATGATTCTCGCCTCGGTTGACCCGGACTTTTCGATCACGGGCACGCCGGCCCGGCCAATCCCCCTGGGACGGATCATCATCACCGAGGGCACGGTCACCTATTTCAAGCGTGAATTTGAAATCGAAAAAGGGAGTGTCCGGTTCACCGATCCCTATGCCGTGGACCCCGAGATCGAACTGACCGCCTCTCACCGGATCCGGGAGTGGACGATTCAGCTTGCCGTATCCGGAAAAAGCGACAATCTTGATTTTCAACTCA
This sequence comes from uncultured Desulfobacterales bacterium, assembly GCA_964346265.1. Taxonomy (GTDB): domain Bacteria; phylum Desulfobacterota; class Desulfobacteria; order Desulfobacterales; family Desulfobacteraceae; genus JAIPEK01. The sequence continues at coordinate 3,195 of CAYFVA010000138.1, read as the reverse complement.
CCTCGGACCCCAAAGAGTCCCACCAGGATATTGTTTCCCTGCTTGTAACCGGAAAAACCTCCCAAGAGCTTTCAGAAGGTGAAGGAAAATCCAGCTCTCCGACTTCCCTTGTGACAGACAAGGCATCCGGAATGATCAACAAAAGCATCACAGAGTCCACACCGTTGGATTCCTTTGAAATGAACTATGATGAGACAGAAGAAAACAAGGCCGGGGTGGATGTTACAATGGGAAAAGAACTTTCCAGGCGGCTTTCGGTAGAGTACCGGACAAAGACAGAAGATCAGCAGACAGTCCATTCAGGCGAGGTTCAGTACAAACTGCTGGAAAACCTTATGCTCAAGACCTTTAATGATTCCGAAGGAAATTTCGGCGGTGAAATGAAATTCAAACTGGAGTTCAGATGAACCGGATAAAACACGGATCTATTGTCAGCCTGGCGGCAATTTTTGTACTCTTCTCGCTTTTTCCGGCAGAAGCCGCAGCCGGGAAAAGAACGGAATGCCCGAACAGTCCCGTGATCGATCGGGTTATTATCGATATGAAAGGGACGACCGGACCGGAGCATGAGAGACTTGTGGATATGGCAAGGCAAATCATCCGGCTTGAACCGGGAGAATGCTTCTCTGACCAGGCCCTGGTCACTTCCGTCAAACTCCTTCAGGACACCGAAAGGTTTTCCGCCATCCACATCCCGGACCCGGATCTCAAGGAGGACCGGACCGATATCCGGTTCGTTCTCACCCCTATCCCCCTTATCCGGAAGATATCCGTCAGCGGCGCATTCCCGTTGTTCCAAAAAGAGGTTCTCAACCGGACCGACTACCGGGTGGGCCGTCCCTTTCACCCAAACACCGTTGAAAAAAACGCCCGCTCCATTGAAAAGTTTTTCAGGGAACACGGATACATCCACCCGGAAGTTGCGATTCGAACCGGAGAAGAAAAAGATCTGTCCGTTCCATTGACCATTGATGTGGAAAAGGGAGAATTTTTCCGTATCAATACTGTGGATATTTCCGGAAACACCCGGTTTTCAGATACCCGTCTGAAGTTGATGATGGACACGGTCAAGCTTCCTGTCCCGGGAAATCTTTTCACCCGCTTTGTTGAAACCGACCTTTCAGAGGATATCAAAACCCTCACCGAATTCTACCGGGAAAAGGGCTTCTACGATGTTGAGGTGAAAAACAACGTCAAAAAGAACCTGTCCGATCACAAGATGGATATCGAAATTCTCATTGATGAGGGTCCGAAATATTCGGTGGACTTCACCGGAAATACCGAATTTGCCTCCTTTTTTCTCAAAAAGGAGCTTGTGATGGACAAAAAGGGCAATAGAAACGATTTCGGGCTTCGAAGAAGCCTCAAAAACATCCGGGAAAAGTATATCAGTGCAGGATATTGTGATGTAACCCTCACCCATGAAACCCGCACTTTTCCGGAACAGACGCCCCCGGTTCGGCAGGTAACCATCCAAATTGCCGAAAACATGCGTCACCTTGTCAATTCCGTGAAGATTACGGGAGCTGAACAATTCACCAGGGAAAAACTGAAAAGCAAGGTACTCACAAGTGAAAAAGGCCTCCTTTGGGGTGGGGTGTACGTTAAAGAGACCGTGGAGGAGGACCGGGCGGCCCTGGAAGATTTCTACCGCTCCAGGGGATTCGGAGACGTTTCCGTGAAAACAGAGACCCAGTGGCACCGGGATTTGGAGAAAAACATCCGGTACGCGGACGTGGTGTTTCATATAACGGAAGGAACACAGGCAAAGATCGCGTCCATCCGGTTCAAAGGGGTGTCAGAAGAAGAAGAAAAACACCTGAAAGACTCCCTTTCCATGGGTCCCGGCGATCCCTGCACAAAAACGGCCATCCGGGAGGAGCAGCAGAAATTGTTGTCCATCTTTGCAGAAAAGGGATTCCTCTACACCCGGATCGACCCTGGAATTGAAAAAGACAGCACCACAAACCACTGCAGCGTGACCTTCTCCGTCAAGAAGAACAACCGTGTATCCGTCGGGGGTTCGTGGGTGTTCGGTACGTTCAAGACCGATCCCGCAGCGCTCCCCGAAGAGAACCGGCCCCGGACAGGAGAGGCGGTCTCCCTCAAAAAGTACAGTCAATTCCAAAAGGACATCAGGGAGACCGAGTGCATCAGGGATGCGGATTTCAAAATTTTGGGCCTTAAAAACAGGACGGACGAACTCTTTTTTCTTACACGGGTGCAGGAGGAAAAACCGTACTTCATCGAATCAAGTATAGGGTTTGATACAAAAAGGGACGCGTACATATCGGTTGCTGCCGGGGACGGAAACTTTCTCGGGAAAAACCGGGAACTGACACTGGATGCGGCATGGTCTGGAATCGGTTATGAAACCGGGGCTCAAATCAAGGGATACGATTTTCTGGATCTCGATATCGAAACCCGGTTCCGCATCTTTACGTCGAAAGAAGAGGAAAAGAACCAGACATTCGGAAGCAGAAGCTCTGGTGCCCTTTTTTCACTGGAACGGGAATTTTTCGAAACAATGACCACCGGCGCGTCCTTTGGGATTGAATCAAAAGAGCAGTATCGTGTAAAAGAGTCACTCGAGGAGAATCCCGACCTGTACCAGGCCAGAACCCTTTTCAATTTCTCCCCTTTTCTTCATGTCAACCGGACCGATTCGTTCATGAAGCCGGAAAACGGATACATAGCAGACCTGTCCACCGATTACACCAGGGACATCAAAAGCCGCCTGGATCATTTCATCCGGTATAAAGCAAAGCTCAAGTATTACAGAAAAATCGCCCCAAGGCTTGTACTGGCTGTACAGGGAATGTACGGAGAGGTGGTCAACCTGGCGGACGACTCGGAACTTCCCGAAGATCAGCTTTTTTATCTTGGAGGAAGCTCCACCGTAAGGGGATATGAAGAAAACAAGCTCGTGGTGGACGCACTGGAGGATCCGGCAGGCGGCAAAAAAATGGCTTCAGGCTCCATCGAGGCAAGGATCGATCTGGGGAAAAAATGGGAGGTGCCGTTATTCATTGATGCCGGCACCCTGCTGGATATGCGCTCGGATGCCGTGTCCGAAGAGGTCAAATGGACCGTTGGGACCGGAATCCGCTACATGACCGCCATAGGCCCCATCGGGCTCTTGTACGGCCACAAACTCAACCGGGAACCCCATGAGGCAGCCGGACGGTTCCACTT
>CAYFVA010000137.1:3988-6035 GCA_964346265.1 uncultured Desulfobacterales bacterium | reverse complement strand
GCAGCCGGTAGTATTCATCCAGCATAAGCCGGAATTTTTCCCGGTCGATACAGCGGCCCCGGACCACGGGCAGGCCGTCCGGCACCGGTTCGTCAAAATACCGGTCCGAAAGGGTATCATCGCTTCGGGTCATTCCTTCCCGGATATTAAAGAGCCGCTCCAGGGTATATCCCCGTTCCGCCACCTCCCATATCTCTTCCGGGGTAAATTCCAGACCCGTATTCACCCGGATCAGTTCGGGCCACTCCTGGAAACACGGCATATTCGGCCCGAGAAACACCGTGTGGTATTTACAGATCCCCAGACAGTCCACGGCCTCGTAACAGTGCTCCTGCCACAGCACCTGCCAGGGTTTTCCTTCGTAATCCCGGTAATCCGATGTAAGCGGCCCGTCATAGGGTATCGGGTTGGAATACACCTTTCTCAGAAACGGTTCCGGCAGGTGATACAGATCGATTGCCGGCCTGCCCCGCAGATGGTCCGAGCCCCTGGAGGAGACTGCCACGTTCAGGGCAAGGGCCGGTGTAGGCCGCTCGTCCGAGTGCAGGTTGCTCATACCCTTGACATGGACCAGGTATCGGATCGAATCCTTTCCGATCCGCCGGGCCGCCTCCAGCGGAGCGTCCGCCAGGATATCCCCGATACCCTCCCGGTTAGCGATTTTATGGATCAGCTCGATCACGGCCTCGTCGTTTCCCCAGGTCAGATCCAGTCCGCCGGTGTCTTCTTTTGTAAGAATCCCTTTCTCGTAAAGTTCCATGGCCCAGGCCATCATGCTCCCGGTCTCCAGGTTGTCCAACCCATAATAGTTCACCAGGTGGTTGCCGGCCAGCACCGTAGTTTTGCTGCGGCAGCCGACTTCAGCCCCGAATGCACCGAGAGAGGTATACTCCGGGCCCTCATCATAGGTTCCTTTATACTCTCCCTCTTTGATCACATATTTCCCGCGGCAGTGGACCTGGCAACCGAAACACCCGGCCGTGCCCACGATATCCTCTTCAATGGATTCGGGCTCGATGTCGTCTGCGTCGGTGAGCTGGTTGGACTGGAAATTTCTCGTTCTCACAAGGCCCGTACTGTTGGTCACTCCCCAGATAAACGGGGTCCCCAGCTTCTGCATGGTTTTGGACACCTTGGCCGACGTCACCTGGTCGATGATTTTCTTGTTGTACTCCAGTGCCATGAGCGGATCGTGGAGTTTGATATCCATGGTACCCTTGACCGCTACAGCCTTGAGATTTTTGGAGCCCCAAACCGCGCCGATGCCGGTTCTTCCGGCCGAATTTTTAATCGAGGTCCGGATGCAGGCGTACTTCACCAGGTTTTCTCCGGCCTGCCCGATGCACAGGGTCTTGACATCGTCATCTTCGAGTTCGTCCACGATCATCTGCTGCACGGTTCTGGTGTCCGTTCCCCACAGGTGCTCCGCCTCCCTGATTTCGATTTTATCGTTCGTCAAATAAAGATAAACAGGTTTATCAGCCCTTCCAGTGATCACCAGGTGATCGAAACCGGCAAGCCGCATTTCCGGGCCGAAAAAACCGCCGATATTGGCAGAGCCCACATAACCGGTCAACGGAGATTTGGCCGCCACATGCGTTCTGGCCGAAGCCGACGCAAGGGTTCCGGTCAGAAGGCCTGCGCTTATGATGGCTGCATTGCCCGGCCCCAGCGGATCCACTCCCTTTTCCGTATTCCGGTGGAGAAGATAAATATCAAGTCCCCGGCCGCCGATGTATTTTTTCCGCAATTCGCCGGGAATCGTTTCCGTGCGAATTTCTCCCGTGGTCAGGTCGACGAACGCGATCTTCCTGGATAAAGCCATGGCCTAATCCCCCTGTTTTTTCATTTTCTCTTTGGAGAGTTTCTCGTGCTGGTCCCACACCGGCCCCCGGATCCGGGGTTCGGACGGATTGAACCAAAAGATTCTCCAGGCGTACCCGCAGTTTTCACAGGTGAATGTCTCCGCCCCTTTGGGCGGCTGCACCCGGGTGAAACAGTAAAGGCATCTGAACTGGCCCGTGGTTCTGTCTTTGACACCGTTTGA
>CAYFVA010000137.1:0-3888 GCA_964346265.1 uncultured Desulfobacterales bacterium | reverse complement strand
CTCCATTATCCAGGTTTTATTGAAAAAGCTACAACGTCTTTCGGATATTGATAAAATTGCTTCTTTCAAATCCCAGGGATTTAAAGTACGAGAGAATGTCGAGCGAATCCCACAGAACCGATGTATAGATATGTTTGATCCCGACTTCCCTGTACTTTTCAAATACGTTTTCGGCAAGCATTTTTCCGATCCCCTGGTCCATGTGATCGGGCTTGACCCCGAAGGATATAATCCACGCACTCTTTTCAAGGCCGAACCCGGCATGGATCACCCGGCTGATCATATAGCCGGCCACGGTGCCGTCAACCTCGGCCACGAAACAGGCATCCTCTTTGCTCTGGATTTCCTGCTTCAGTACTTTCTCAATTTCCCTGCTGTCCTCCTGGTTGGTGATGGAACGGTTGATCTGCTGTATCGCTTCAGAGTCCGATTCTGTAAGTGGCCTTATGAATACCCTTTTTTCCAATTTCAACCTCGCCTCAGTCTATTTTAACGATTTTCACGGTATGCCCGACCCAGTTCGGGGGCAGGTATATTCTGCCGCTGTTGCCGCTCGATTTCACCACCTTTTCCACCATCTCTTCCCCGTATATCTCGAACTTGACTTTCTGGTACTGCTTCTCATCGGTCACAGGCGGTTCTTCCGGGTTTGAATTTGATTTTTTCATTTTTCTTCCAGCAAAAGTAACAGATTCATGGTTAAATATTAGCTACAATGTATTTTTTTGTCCGTCAAAAGTCAAACATTTTATTTTTCCTTCACACCTGCCCCGCTTTCCGCCTACCCGATCATACCGGGCAGAAACGTGGCAATGGGGGGAAAGGCGATCAACAGAGCGACTGCGACAATCAGCGCGAGCAGAAACGGAATAATCCCCATGAAAATTTCTTCCAGCGGAACATCCTTGGCAATGCCCTTGACAATGTAGGCATTGACCCCCACAGGCGGAGTAATGATGCCCATCTGGGTAATCAACACAATAATAACCCCGAACCAGATCAGATCATACCCGAGGTTGCTGACAATGGGATAGAATATGGGTATGGTCAGGGTGATCAGGGCCAGTGCATCGATAAAGCAGCCGCCCACAAGATAGATCAGACAGATCACGCCCATTATGGCCCATCCGGGCAGTGCCAGGCCGGCCACAAACTCGGCGCTTTCCATGGGGATCCGGGTCAGTGCAAGAAACCGTCCGAAAATGGTTGCACCGGCCACCAGCATAATCACCATACAGGACGTCTTCAGGGTGTCATACACGGCATTCAGCAGATTTTTGAACGAGAGTTTCCGCTGGACAAGGGCGATAACCAGAAGGGAAAAGGATCCGACAGCGCCCGCCTTGGTGGGAGTGAAAAATCCGAAAAAGAGCCCCCCCATCACAAGAAAAAACACCAGAATGGTTTCCCAGATCTCGAGAATGGCAACCCCTTTCTGCCGGAGTGTAAATTTTTCCCCTTTCGCCCCTTGGGACGGATACAGGGTGCAGTAGACCATGATGGCCAGGATAAACAGGCCGGCCACAAGAAAGGCGGGAAGAATCCCGGCAATGAAGAGCTCTCCGATGGAAAGCTGGGTCAGGATCCCATAGATGATCAACACCACACTCGGCGGCATCAGGATGCCGATCCCGCCGCCTGCAGCCACGCTGCCCGTGGCGATGCGGTTGCCGTAATTGTATCTCTCCATCTCAGGCAGCCCGATGGTGCCCATGGTGGCGGCGGTGGCCGTGGTGGAACCGCAGATGGCGCCGAAGGCCGTACAGGCGCCGATGGTGGCCATGGCCAGGCCGCCCCGGACACTTCCCATGATCGTGTACGCCATGTCATACAGTTTCGAACTCACTCCCGTATAAAAGGCGATGAATCCCATGAACACAAACAGCGGAACAAGGGCGAGCCCGTAGGATGAAAACACACCGTACATCTCCCTTGACAAAAGGCTCAAAGCGGCGGTGGAATTGGTCAGGTACCAGTACCCGACAAATCCGACAATGGCCATGGCATATGCAACTGCGATTCTTGTAAAAAAAATGGCGATCAGGGCGAGAATGCCTATGATACCCACCAGTGTGAACATGCTCATTTCGTATCTCCGTTGATCAGGCTGAAAAATTCGGCGGCAATCACAATAAACAACAGAAAACAGGCAATGGAAACGCTGTATAGGATGTAGTACGTGGGAAGCTCCAGTACAGCGGACACCTGTCCGGTCTGTTCCAGCTGGTTTCCGTATCCCCAGCACTTCCACGCCACCAGAAAGAAAAAGACGGCGGATACAAGTTCAATCACCGCATCATTGATCTTTTTGACCCTGTCCGGAAATTTGAGGTACAAAAGATCCACCCCGATATGGGCCCTTGCCCGGTGGGCGAACGGAAGGGCGAATGCCAGAAGGATCGAGGCCATAAGGCCGACAAGTTCCTCCGAGCCCAGGATCGGACGGCCGAACATGTTCCCGATGACATCCGCGCACGTGATGGCCATCATCAGGAGCAGCATGACTCCGGATATGATTTTGAAAAATGATACAATACCGTGAATCAGTTTGGAAACCATGGCGTGTGTACCCTTTATTCATGAACGGGGCATGATGGACGAACGGTCTTTCATGCCCCGTTTTTTTGAACCTGTTTTGCCCAACCCGGCTTAATAATACTTGCTCTCAAATTTTCCTTTGTTGTACTGATCGACCATCCGATTGAGGGAGTCGAGGGCCTTTTCTCCGGGCACTCCTCTTTTTTCGGTTGCTTTCAGGTACTTGTCAAAGACCGGTTGTACGGCTTCTTTCCATTTTGCCGCTTCATCTTTGTCTATGCCGATGATAGAGTTGCCCAGAGACAGGGTATACCGAACCCCTTCATAATCACTGGTATCCCAGGCTTTTCCATGTTTTTGCGCCCATTCGGCATTGATCTGTTCGATGGTCTTTTTCACGTCCGCCGGCAGAGCGTTCCACTTCTCCTTGTTTATGACAACGTAAAACCCGGTGGAGTAGGCAGTATCATAGCAGGCAATCGTATAGTCCACCACTTCGGCCATTTTCCATCCCTTGTTGGTCTCTTCCGGGTAGCAAGCACCTTCCACCACGCCTTTCTGCAGCGCCTGGTAAGTTTCCGGCATGGGCATGGAAACCGGGGTGGCGCCCAGCGCTTTCACGATCTCGGCCACGGGCCCGCCGGAGCGTATTTTCATTCCCGCAAGCTCCTCCATTGAGTGAACCGCCTTCTCCTTGGTATGAATCAGACCGGGGCCATGGGCATGGAGATACATGACCTTGGTATCGGAAAATCCCTGCGGATCCAGTTCATCATAAAGTTCGTTAAAGGCGGCCGTGGCGAACTTTCCGCTGGGATTTCCGAACGGCAGGTTAATCACGTCCATCAAGGGAAATCTGCCGCGGGTATAAAGAATGCAGGACATGCCGATATCCGCACTCTGGTTGACGACCGCGTCATATGTCTGGGAAGGTTTGGTAAGGGAGCTTCCGGCATAATAGGTAATCTTGACTTTACCGTCGGTCCTCTTTTCCACTTCCTCGCACCATGCCTTTGCCAGCTTGCTCTGGATATGGCTGGGCGGGAAAAAATTCGAATAGGTGAAGGTGTAGGTTTTTGCAAACGCGGATGCCGGAGCGATAAGGCACACGGCAATCACCGGAACACAAAACATTGCGAACATTCTCATGGCTCTTGTCATTTTTCCTCCTTTTTTTCATCAAAAGTTATTTTGTATATCATTTGCGCCATTTTGTACAGCGCCGTTTCAGATCAAAGGCTTATAAAATGCGCTTTTCATGATAAAATATCTCATCATGAGATCCCCGAAAAAGACAAACACCAGCCGCAGAAAAATCCAGCCGCCGTGCACCGAAGTGCCCGCCATGAT
>CAYFVA010000136.1:0-6074 GCA_964346265.1 uncultured Desulfobacterales bacterium | reverse complement strand
TTGAGAACCGTCAATCTTGTATTCTCCTCCGGCCTGTGGTAGCATGCCATCTTGGTTTAAGGCCGTTGGAAACAATAAGATCCACCATCCTGTGCGCTATGGAGGAATTATCTGTTTCCGAAGGCTTACATTGAAATACGAACAGTTTCAAAAAGAGTGGGTGTGAAAAAAAAAGACAAGTTCATATTCCGGTGCCAGTCCTGCGGCGGGCAGGCACCTAAATGGATGGGTAAGTGCCCGGACTGCGGGCTTTGGGACACCCTGGTCGAGGAGCGGATCGCCGCTTCATCCGACCCTTCGTCATCGAAAAGTCATGACCGGGCCGAGGCGGTTCCCATGGATTCCATTGAATGCGATGAGACGCTGCGGCTGACAATCGGCATGGAGGAATTCGACAGGGTACTGGGCGGCGGGATAGTTGCAGGTTCCCTGGTCCTGATCGGCGGAGATCCGGGTATCGGGAAATCCACCCTGATGCTCCAGGTGATGGCAAGGATATCCGAGTCCGGACGGAAAACCCTGTACATATCCGGAGAAGAATCGGTCAAACAGATCAAAATGCGCGGCAGAAGACTTTCTTCTGTTGGCGGCAACATGTACGCGGCAGCGGAAACAGACCTTGAAACCATTCTCCGGATGGCGGAAAAGGAAACGTATGCGGCACTGGTCATCGATTCCATCCAGACCGTGTTCAACCCGGAGGCCTCTTCCACGCCCGGCAGTGTTACCCAGATCCGGGAGGCGGCCGTGCGGTTCATGAAGTTTGCCAAGGAAAAAGGGGTTCCGGTTTTCCTGGTGGGGCATGTCACCAAGGTCGGCGCCATTGCAGGGCCTCGGATCATGGAGCACATGGTGGACACGGTGCTGTACTTCGAGGGGGACAAGAGCCACGTGTTCCGGATTCTCCGGGCGGTCAAGAACCGGTTCGGCTCCACCAACGAAATCGGTGTGTTTGAAATGAACGAAAAAGGGCTTGAGCAGGTTCCCAACCCGTCCGCCGTATTTCTGTCCGAGAGGTCCCCCAGCGCCCCGGGGTCTGTCGTGGCCGCCAGCATGGAGGGCACAAGGCCGATCCTGGTGGAGATCCAGGGGCTTGCAAGCACCTCTGGTTTCGGCACTCCCAGGCGCACCGTTCTGGGGCTGGACCAGAACCGGGTGGCGCTGATTCTGGCGGTCATGGAAAAGCGGCTCGGCATGAACATCTCCGGACTTGATATTTTTATGAATGTCACCGGCGGGGTGAAGGTGGCCGAACCTGCTGCCGATCTCGGGATCGCTGCAGCCCTTGCATCGAGCTTTCTGGACCGGCCGGTGAACGAAAACGTGGTACTTGTGGGGGAAATCGGGCTCACCGGCGAGATCCGCGCGGTCAGCCAGGCGGAGGCGAGGATAAAGGAGATGGCCAAGATGGGGTTTACCTGGTGCATCGTGCCGGAAAACTCGAGGAAAAGATTGTCAAAGGTGGCGGATATCCGGCTCACCGGCGCGAGTTTTTTAAAGGAAGTGATGGATACCCTGTTTCAATGAAAAAGAGACCGTCGAAAAAAGGAAAATCCCAAAACTGGGCGGACAGCCTGACCGAGCGGGCGAAAAAGGAAAACTACCCGGCCCGGTCGGTGTACAAGCTCAAGGAGATTCAGAAAAAGTTTAAAGTGATCCGCAAAGGTGACACGGTTCTGGACCTGGGATGCGCTCCAGGTTCCTGGCTCCTCTATGCCGCTGAAGCTGCAGGAGGCAACGGAAAGGTGGTGGGAGTTGATCTTACACCGGTTGAGATTCCTTTGCCGGAAAACGCTGGTGTTGTATGTGCGGATATTCATGATATAATGGAAGATGTAAAGGAGTATGCAGAAGGCGGGTTCCAGGCGGTGCTCAGCGACATGGCACCGGCCACCACCGGGAGAAAAGATGTGGATGCTGCCCGGTCATACGAGCTTTGCGCTGCTGCTCTGCAATGCGGGCGAAACCTGCTTTTGGAAAACGGCTGCTTTGTATGCAAGATTTTCCAGGGACAGGAGTACAAGGCGTTTGAAAAAGAGGTGAAATCGATTTTTGCCGAAACCCGGACATTCAAGCCGGAAAGCTGCAGGAAAGCGAGCAGGGAAATCTATATTATCGGAAAAGGAAAAATCAAGGAGGACGAATAAATGTCAGGGCATAACAAGTGGTCTTCGATCAAACATAAAAAAGGAGCGGCCGACGTAAAAAGAGGAAAGATTTTTACCAAGCTGATCAAGGAAATTATGGTTGCCGCCCGGATGGGCGGGGGAGATCCGGATGCGAACCCGAGGCTGAGGCAGGCCATTGCCGCTGCCAAAAACGAGAACATGCCCAAGGACAACCTGGAGCGGGCCATCAAGAAAGGCACGGGCGAGCTGGAGGGTATCAGTTATGAAGAAGTGGTGTACGAAGGATACGGGCCCGGCGGGGTGGCCGTGATGGTGGAGTGTCTCACCGACAACAAGAACCGGGCCATTGCAGACGTCCGCCACATTTTCAACAAGGCCGGCGGGAATGTCGGCACCGACGGATGCGTCTCCTGGATGTTTGATAAAAAAGGGCTGATTACGGTGAACAAGTCGGATGTAAACGAGGAAACACTGATGGAAGCCGTTCTGGATGCCGGGGCCGAAGACATCATGGATGAAGGAGATACATTTGATATCGTCACCCCCCCGGATGAGTTTGAAGCGGTAAAAGAGGCAGTGGACAATCTGTCCGTCCCGTATGATTTTGCCGATGTGACCATGCTGCCCCAGACCCGGAAGAGGGTGGAAGGAAATGAGGCGGAACAGATGTGCAAATTCATGGATGCGCTGGACGACAACGATGACGTGCAGAAATTTTACTCCAACGCGGATATTCCTGACGAGGTCCTGAACAGCCTGTAAACCGTCCCTTTCAGTTCAAATCCACCATGCGCTTTACCGCCTTGTATGCATCTTTCCTGATCTCTTCAGGCACCCTGACCTCGCCTGAGAGATTTTCAAGGCTGGCCCGCAAGTTTTCAAGGCTTATCTTTTTCATATCAGTGCAGAACATTTTTTCCGAAGCAGGGAAGAACCGTTTTTCCGGATAAGCCTTGGAAAGGGGATACATCAGCCCGGTTTCCGTTCCCACGATAAACTCGTCACTGTCCACTTCTCCGGCATACCGGAGCATACCTGATGTGCTTTTCACGGCATCCGCCATTTGAATCACCTCGGGCGGACACTCGGGGTGGGCCATGAATACGGCCTTCGGGTGTTCCTCTCTTGCCGCAAGTACATCCCCGGCGGTCAGGGTGTCATGGTACGGGCAGAATCCCTTCCAAAGATGAACGGTCTTGTTCGTGAACAGGGCTGCGTACCGGGCCAGGTTCCGGTCCGGAGTCATCAGGACTTCATCTCCTTTCACACTTTCCACCACCCGGGTTACATTCGCCGAGGTGCAGCAGACGTCAGAGACCGCCTTGACCGCTGCTGTTGAATTCACATACGTGATCACCGGGATGTCCCCGAGTTCTTTTTTCCTCTTTACCAGGGCTTCGGGGGTCACCATGTCCGCCATGGGACATCCGGCATCAGGGGCCGGAAGCAGCACCTTCTTTTCCGGGGACAGGATGGAGGCGCTTTCCGCCATGAAATGGACACCGCAGAACACGATGACGTCGGCTGTGGTTTCAGCCGCCCGTATGCTCAGTTCAAGGCTGTCTCCGCACATGTGAGCCGCCTTTTGGATTTCAGGGGGCTGGTAGTTATGGGCAAGGATGATGGCGTTTTGCTGTTCGGCAAGCTGTTGGATTTTCTCTTTCATGGTAACCCTTATCCTTCTTTACTGGTCCATCCGGATGACATCGACATTGTCCGGAATCTCAAAATCAAATATGCCGTCGTCCAGATTCTTAAACCGTATATCGGAGAAGACAAGCTCCGTGGTATCCCCGTATGCGTTGACGGTCACCACTTTTTTGATGGTAAACGTTTCTTTCATTACCTGTACGGTGATGGAGGCAATCTCCTGCCTGGAAACTTTGGGTGTGAATTCAAGCAGAACATGGTCTTTTTGGTTTTCCTTGATCTCGATGGCGTATTTCTTTCGGACAAGGGAGATGTCGGACAGGAACGCACCCCCGGCGCCGGATTTGAAAAACTGGTCCGCGTCCCCTGTCATCACCTGGTTCTGATCCGGCCTGTAGATCCAGAGGGTTTTTCCGTCTGTGATAATCCGGTGTTCGGTCGGGGCGGCATAGGTCCACTTCATTTTTCCCGGATGGCTGAAAAATGCTTTTCCTGAAGCTTTTTCATCCATCTGAAGGGCTTCGAGCCGCGAGACCTGCTCAAATTCAGCTGTGAAATCCGCGCCTGCATACCGGTTTTCTATCCGGGTCAACAACTCGTCCCGGGCGGCTTCGTTCTGTCCGGCATGAACCCATGAGACCGGAATGAGAAGCAGGACGGCCGTGAATACGGACAGGGCGCTACTCAATAAGCTTTTTGATATCCTTTCTTTCATCTTCGGCATACATCCTTCTGAGTTTGGGTTTCTCGATTTTGCCGGTGGGATTTCTCGGCACGTTGTCAAAGAAGATTTTCCTGGGCCGCTTGTACTTGGGAAGCTGTCTTGCAAACTCCATTACGTCGAGCCTTGTGAGTTCACATCCGGGCTTTACCTCTATGACTGCGGCAGCGATTTCCCCCAGTCTCTCTTCCGGCATGCCGATCACGGCCACGTCCTTGATCATTTTGTGCTTGATCAGGAAATTCTCGATCTCCACCGGGAAAATGTTTTCTCCTCCGTAGATGATCACATCCTTTTTCCGGTCCACAAGCCAGATGTACCCCTTGTGGTCGTACCGGGCCATATCCCCGGTATGGAGCCAGCCGTCCCGGATTGTCTTTGCCGTTTCTTGAGGGTTTTTGTAGTATTCCTTCATCACGCCCGGCCCTTTGACGATCAGCTCCCCGGTCTCCCCGCCGGGAAGCGGGTTCCCCTTTTTGTCCACCACATGGACCTCCCAGTCAAAACCGGGAACGCCGATGGGGCCGACATAATCCATGTTTTCGATCCCGAGGTGGACACACCCGGGGCCGGTGGTTTCGGTGAGACCGTAATTGGTGTCGTAGGACTGTCCGGGAAAGTAGCCCAGCCAGGATTTGATCAGAGAAGGCGGCACCGGCTGGGCCCCTGCATGCATGAGCCGCCACTGGTCCAGCTTGTATTCCAGAAGGTCCACCTGTCCGGTTTCGATGGCGATGAGGATGTCATGGGCCCACGGCACGAGAAGCCATGCAATGGTGGCCTGTTCCTCGGATACGGCTTCGAGGATCCATTCGGGTTTGATCCCCTTGAGCAGAACACATTTCCCGCCCACGATAAAGCTGCCGAACCAGTGCATCTTGGCGCCGGTATGGTACAGGGGCGGGATGCAGAGGAACACGTCGTCATGGGTCTGGCCGTGGTGGTTTTTCTCCACATAGCAGGCATGTTCGAGGTTCCGGTGGGTCAAAAGAACCGCTTTGGGAATGCCGGTGGTTCCGGATGTAAAATACAGAGCGGCTTCGTCCTCAATGCGGATTTCCACAGCCGGAGGCGCATCCCCCGGCATGTCCCGGATGAACGAATCAAAGTGCAGGGCCCACTCCGGGCACTTTTCGCCCTCCCCCACAAAAATGAACGTCTGAACGAACCTGTCAAGTTTTTCTTTGATCTCTTCGATCCGTTCAATAAACTCTTCTCCAAATACAAACACTTTGGCTTCGGCCACTTCGGTGCAAAGCCTGATTTTGGAGGCTTCAAACCGGAAGTTCAGCGGCACCACCCAGCATCCGCTGCTCAGGATTCCGAAATACACCGGAAGCCATTCCAGGCAGTTGCTCATCAGCTGAACCACCTTGTCGTTTTTTCCCATGCCGAGTTTTTCAAGGGCGTTGGCGAAGCGGTTCGAAGTTTTGTAAAAGTCCTCCCAGGTGACCTCCCGCCTTGTATCCTCTTCGGGTGCCCGTTCCACGAGCGCGGTTTTATCGGCGTACCTGCGGCTGTTTCTCGCCAGTATTTCCGTAATAATCATCCCATTCCGTCCAGTTTCCATATAA
>CAYFVA010000135.1:0-6085 GCA_964346265.1 uncultured Desulfobacterales bacterium | reverse complement strand
TGAACCCGGCCGGATAAAGGGTGTAGCATCGATACGCCGCCCGGGTCACGGCCACGTAAAAAAGCCTCAACTTTTCCGCAAACGTTTCTTCAAGATATTGATCGATCGCTTTCTGCCGGTTTTCCGGCCTCAAATCCAGCAAAAGGCGGTGATCCTCTCCATGAAACACCGCCCGCTCCGCTGCATCGTTCTTGCCGGGAGCCGAAACCCCGCTGTAAAAATACGGAGCAAACACCACAGGATACTCCAGCCCCTTGCTGGTATGGACCGTAACGATTTTCACGGCGCTTTCATCGCTTTCCAGGGTCATTTCGTACGCCATACGCTCCCTGTCCGCAGAGGCCCGCCGGTCGGAAAA
This sequence comes from uncultured Desulfobacterales bacterium, assembly GCA_964346265.1. Taxonomy (GTDB): domain Bacteria; phylum Desulfobacterota; class Desulfobacteria; order Desulfobacterales; family Desulfobacteraceae; genus JAIPEK01. The sequence continues at coordinate 5,727 of CAYFVA010000135.1, read as the reverse complement.
CCAGGAAACCAGTTCTCCGCACGAGGCTTCGGTCTGCTTTTCCCGTGTGTGGAGAAGGTCCACCAGGTGGCGCAGGTTGGTGAGCCGCCGCTCCCCGGAGATACTCTTTAAAAGTCGTTCATATACCCTGTACTCCTGGAAAAACCCGGCCGTCATAGGGGCTACCCCTTTTTCCCGCCACAGGTCCGCATAGGACCGGAACCGTTCGAGATGCGTCTCGAACTCATCCTCACTCATCCGGAAAAGCTGTTCCTCCTCCATGCCGGCGATCGGCGAGGCCAGTGTACCGACCATGAAATCCCGGTTCACGGTGTCCTGGCAGGTGCTCAAAAGCCGGAACAGATCGGCTGCCTCGGGTGTATCAAACACCGATCCGGACCGGCTGATGACACCGGGAATATTCATCCGGTCAAGCACGGCTTTCATTGCCCTGCCCTGCTCATGGGTCAACACCAGGATCGCGACATCCCCGGGGTCAAGATTTCGTTTGCCTTCCCCCTGTGGGATCTCGAACACCCCCGGCTCAAGAATCGTTTGGATCTCACCTGCCACGGCCGCCTCCACCCGCCCTTCAAAGTTGCTTTTGGCGGTGACGGTTTCCTCTTTCCAGATCACGAAAGAGCAGTCTGAAGAATCCTTGATTCCGGTTTCATCCGTATTGCCGGTCTTGTCCCCATGGGCCGCGCGGACCGGGTTGTAGTCGATATTGTCCAGAAGAAAAGGACTCCGGCCGGAAGCCCCGGAGGAAAACACCGCGTTCACCGCCCGGACGAAACCTTCGGATGAACGGTAATTGGTGTCGAGCCAGTATTTCCGGATATCCGGGACTTCCTCTCTTGCCCGGATATACGAAAACACATCCGCTCCCCTGAAACTGTATATGGCCTGCTTGGGGTCCCCGATCAGGAAAAGGGGGACGCCGCCTTTAACAAAAACGCCTTTCACGATTTCCCACTGGAACTGGTCGGTATCCTGGAACTCGTCGATGAACCCGAGCCTGTAGCTTTTGCGCAATGCCCGGGTGAGAGCGTTTTCAAACCCGTTTTCAGACACGCTCTTATGCACATCCTCCAAAAGATCGGAAAAACTTCTCTGGTTCAGCACTTCCTTTTTCGCCCTGATCCGCTGTTTGATGTATTCCACACTCTCTTTCACAAGGGCCCCTTTGACCCTGGGAAACAAATCCACAAACTCCTGGCAGGCGTCAAACAGCGGATGTTCCGGAAAGTCCCCCTGTTTTGCAAACCCGGCCTTTGTCTGGGATTTGATATTGGAGGCTGAAAAAAGTTCGAGCAAAAATTTGTCCGGCATGTCGTTCTCAACGGATCGGGCAAGCTTCTGAAGGCTTTCCTCCAGTGAATCCGCCCTGAAATTCTTTTTGTTGCGATTGAGTTTTTCCGAATCGTGCAGAAGATCACAAACAGGGCCGCCCTCGCTTTGAAAGATTGCCTTCACTTCCTGCCAGGCCCGGTTGAGATCCGCCACCCGGGCATCATCCGCAAGGATTGCAAGGCCGGGCTTGTTCAAAATCCGTACGGCATGGGACATCAAACGCTCCGGGGTCATTCCCATGTCCTTTTTCAAAACGGACAGCATGGAGGCCGGATGAACATCAATCCGGGTCCGGTAAAAATCCTCGGCCGCCTCTTTTGCGTATTCGGACTCATCCGTGATGATATCCGTGTCAAACCCGGTTTTGGTCAAAAACGCATACTCGTCCAGCACCCGTTGGCAAAAGCCGTGTATCGTGTAAATATGAGCCTCGTCCAGGGAGTAGAGCGCCTTTTTCAGGATCAGTTTTACAATCCTCGAATCCCGATTCTGTAAGGTGTTTTCAACGACTTCCCGGATCAGGGGTTCCACACCGGTCCCTTCCTCTTTTTGAATCACGGACAGGGCCTGCTCCATGAAAGAACGGATCCTGTCCTTGAGTTCCGCCACTGCCGCATTGGTAAATGTCACGGCCAGGATTGCGTCCACATCCGCCTCAAGCTCGATCACTCCCCTCAGATAGAGAAGGGCCAGGGAAAACGTCTTGCCGGTTCCGGCTCCGGCCTCCACCAGGTTGGTGCCGGAAAGCTCGACACCGGCGGGATCAAACCGCATGAATCCTGTTCCGTTTTTATTCATCCAAACCCCCCTGAAAATCGAAAAATTCCTGCCATACAACCACGCTGTTGTGGATGAACTCTTCCCTGTACTGCCGGAACGGATTGATACGTTCGAAATAATGGCAAAAATGCGCGGAATCCTCTATTTCGGCTCTCACCCAGGGACCTCCGTAAAAGCGCTTTTGAGCCTCCAAAAGCGCTTTCTCCCAATCGCCTTTGCTGTGAAGGATTTCCATGTACTGATATCCTGAATCCGGGAAAAACACCAGCGGAGACCCGATTCCTTCAAGATACAACCCTGTGATCTCTCCGAGAATCCTCTTTGCGGTGTCCGGATCCATTCCGCTCCTGTCCACCACCTCACCGTCAAACGCATAGCAGATCCGGGGCGGATCGGTTTCCTTTGCACATGCACTTGCAAGAATAAGGCTGAGCCATGCCCGGAGCAGGTATTTCGCCTTTTTTTTCGCCGGGTGCCAACCCACAAGCACAGACTCCCGGCCGTTTGTCACAAACGGAAGATCCGCCCTGATCCGCACGCCGCAGACCTCGGTTTCAAGGGGAAGGCGTTCCATCCCGGAAAGAGTCCCCGCCCTGGATGAGAGCCTGTCGACCAGGTTCAGGGCCTCCTGTTTTCTGTCCGCAAGATACCGGTGCTTGAACTTCCCATACGGAAGCAGCCCTTCGGCATCCATTATCTGAACCGGCCAATCCGGGTTCTTTCCTTTTATCCGGCTGTTGATCATCTCCTGTTTGACCCTGAAATCCAGCAGACTGTTTTCCTCGAACACCTCGTCGGGCTCAAGCGGATGCTCCACCATTGGGAAGGACAGCCTGAGGCGCTTTTCATTGAAAAAGCGGCAGGGGTCAATGAAAAATCGGATCAACTCATCCAGTTGGATATCATAAAACGCCGCCCCGGCATCACCTCCGGGAAGCTCGACTTGCGGCAGTTCCTTTTCAGCGCCCGTGGTATCCGGATCAAAGCAGAGTTTCGGGCGATAGGTGAAAAGGGGGCCTGTCTCGGCATTTTCGGAAAAATACCGTCTGCTGAACGGCTGAAGGGGATGCCGGACATGGATCATGTCCGTGACCGTTTTGTCCGGATCATCCCGGAGAAAGAACCTTTTGTCGATATAGTCGGTCAAATGGGACACCGCCCTGGAAGGCGGGATATCCGAATTGTCCATGATGTTTTTCCCGGTATAGCTGATGTACAGCCGGTCCTGCGCGGAAAGAAGCATCTCCAGAAAAAGATACAGATCGTTGTCTCTTGTGCTCCTGTCCCCTTTTTTGGGAAACCTTTCGATCAGGTCGAACTCCGAAAGCCGGTTTTTCCTTGGAAAATCCTCCTCGTTCATGCCGAGCATGCAGATCACCCGGAACGGGATGCTCCGCATGGGAACCATGGACGAAAACGTTACGCCCCGGCTCAAAAACCGGTTGTCTGCCCCGGGCGGCACGTCAAGGTACCTTGAAAACTCGGCGCGGAAGACCTCGAACGGCATGGGGACGCCCGGGTCCTTCCCTTTTTCGGAAAACCCGGTCCTGATGTTTCCGCCGATCCCGGCAAGAATTGTGTGTATATCCGGGGCGTCCACCCGGTCCTCGTCTTTCGGCAAATTTCCGAAAAGGGTGGCGGACAGGTCAGACAAAAGCGCCGCCCACCGGTCCCCGGTTTTGGGCTCCTCTTTTTCACGCAGAAACCCGGAAAGGGTATCCACAATCGTACGGAACTTTCCCAGAAGTTCGGCTTCCCCCGCCCGGACCGATTCACACGGAATCAGCCCGAAGATGGTTTTTTCCGGTGCCTGTTCCATGGCATAACCGGCCATGAGACGGTTCATACCCCACTTCCAGGACCGGGCGTCATACGCCGGAAGGCCCAGAATTTCCCTGTGCTTTCCATCGATCCCCCACCGGATACCGGCGTGTTCGATCCAGCCCCGGATGGTGGCGATGTCTTCGGAGGAAAGGGCAAAAGCCTCTCTTACCGGTCTCGATTCAATGATGGCGAAAATGTCCGGGGCCCCGGCCCGAGTGCCCGGCAGCTCAAGAATTTTTTTCATGACCCCGGCAACGGTGTTTTCTCCCGTAAACACCCGGTCGGAGACCGTGTACGGGATAAACGGCCGGTTCGGGTCGGCACCGGAAAAACCGGAAAAAACCTGTTCGATATATGGCGCATACGTTTCAATGTCCGGCATCACAACCAGGATGTCAGAGGCTGCAAGACCTTCGACTCTCCCGGATTTGGTATCGAACATTTCCAGGAGATAATCCGCCAGAACTTCCACTTCCCTCAAAGGAGAATAGCAGGATACGATCCGCACCGACCGGTCCGCGGGGTCCGCGGCTTCCCGATGTTCCGGACCGGAACGGTTTTCAAGGGTGTGAATGTCCGTCTGAAGGCAGGCCAGCAGCGTATCGCGCCCGGTATTCACCACCGCCTCCTCGCTTTTGTTGTGGGCGCTGTCCAATGAGAAAATATTTGCGAAAAAATCCCGTCCCACTTTTCCGTAAAAAGAGAGAAGGGGATTTCCCGTATCCAGATAGAGAAGTTCCGGGTCCATGCCTTTTTCAAGGAAAAACCGTTTCTCTTTTGCATACTTTTCCCTTTTGTCCACGATGTCGAACCAGTATTCACCGGGACACGGGTTCATGAGGAAAAAGTTCACCCGGATATGCGCCGAAAGGCTTTCAAACAGCGTCAGGTAATACTCCGGAAGCACGGTGAACCCGAAAAGACAGACCCGGCCGCCCAGTTTCTCCCTGAGGATGTGGCAGAAGTCTTTGTCCGCGAACTTTTCATGCAGCCGGTTCCTCATTTCCACCCGGTCGGGCCGGGCCCCCTGCGTCCGTGCCTTGATATATTGCCATAAGGTCATCTGCCATTTTTCATGGAAATCCCCCCCCCTGCCGCCTCGGGTTTCATAAAAAAGCCCTCCCCTGTTCCACGCTTCAATCATATCCGGCCGGTAGATCATGTACTGTTCAAACAGGTCCGCCATCGTGGAGGAAAGCTGGAAAACCTTGTAATCCTTCCCCCCGGCGTACGCCTCAATGGGTGAAAACGCGGGTTCTTCTCCCAGGGTCTGTTTGAAAATCCTGTAAATCATCCATTTTAAAACCCGGACACTGTAAACGGAGGTATCCTCCTGTTCTTTTCCAAGAAGATAATAGAGTTTCCGGAAAAACGAATTGACCCCGAAAAATTCGAAATTGGCAAACACGGAATTCATCCGGGCGCTTTCAAGGCACAGCCATTTCTGCATTCCGTCGGTCTGAACGATGGTAATCTCTTTTGAAAAAGGAGAAGACAGCGGCTCCCGCCTTTGCAGGTCCGTGTAAAGCCGGGCCAGCTGCCGGTAGCTGTTGCTGAAATAAAAGTTGATTCCCCTGTTTTGCGTCACGTGCTTCCCCTTTCGGTTCCCAAGTTCCATCTTTTCCCTTCTGTTTATCAAAATTTTCATTGACAAACCATCCCAAAACAATTGTAAATTACATTTACCGAGCACCCGTGGAACTGATTTCAGAAAATAACTTCAAAAGAGATGGAGAACACATGAATATCCGACTGTTTCTTTTATGCTTTTTTTCCGCCTCACTTCTTTTT
>CAYFVA010000134.1:0-6089 GCA_964346265.1 uncultured Desulfobacterales bacterium | reverse complement strand
TTATGGGGAAAATCTGCAGCAGTCAGATCAAAAAAATCTTTTTTTTCAATCCGGACAAGGTCATCCATGCCATAAGATCCGACAGTGTTTTGAAAAGCATCCAGCATTGTCTCATCAATATCAAATGCAAAAACCGATTTTTCCCTGAACCCGACAAACTCCTGCGCCGCCTTTTTTTTCATATGCGCGAACTGCGCCGGCCGGAAACAGGGCCAGTTCTCGAAAGCAAACCGCCGGAAAAATCCCGGAGGAATCCGTTTTTTGATCATGGCCGCTTCAACTGAAAAGGTGCCGGACCCGCACATGGGATCGACCAGAATATCATCCGGCCCGAACCCGGTCCGGGCCAGAAGGGCATATGCGAGATTCTCCCGGATCGGAGCCCTGCCCACGCTCTCCTTGATCCCTCTTTTGAACAGCATCTCTCCCGTACTGTCCAGGGAGATCTCGAACCGGTCATTTTCCGCCCGGACAAAAAGACGGATCAGCGGGCGGTCTTCCGCCGAATCATCCAAAGGCTTTCCGTCATTCTCCGCTTTTTTTGAAACAATGCCGGCCACTCTCTCCTCAACGGCTCCGGAATGGTAAAGCCTCGATTTCGAACAGGAAACCGAGTATACCAAGACTGCATTGGAAGGGACATACAGCTCCCAGTCCACCTTGGAAAGACTTTTCTCCAGTTGGGCAAAACTTTCCGCCGTAAAACTGCAGATGCGCATCAAAACCCGGACCGGACTTCTCAAATAGAGATTGGCAGCATAGCAGTCCTGCACTTTTCCAGCAAATTCAACTCCGCCCTTTTTGACCTGTATCCTCGAAGGATCAACACCAAAGCCTAAAAGCTCCTTTTCGCAAAGTGTAACAAGCCCCGGTGGGCAAACGCAAAAGAATGTTTGCTCTCTTGCCGCCACCCTCCTCTTTACACGTTTTTCCAAGTTTCCCATGTTTATCCGCATTTTTTCCCGGTTCAAGCACTGTCGCCCCTTCCCCCGGCTGATGCTTCACCAATGGACTGAAACGACGGTAAGGCCCTCGGAAATAAAAAATTTATGCTTTGAATTGACATACAGAAAAAAATCAAATACATAATCAGTATATACAAATTATACACCATTTACGATTAAATCCCGAGTTTTCTAAAAATGCCTTACGGTGGGAGTACTCCCCGAGTACTTTTTTTTTAATCGCTACTCAATTTTACTCATTAACCAAAAAGGAGGGTTGAAATGAAGAAGAGATGTCAGTCAAATCTTTTAAAGGGAGCTCTGTGTCTGTTTGCTGCAGCGGTTCTGTTTGTCCTGGCCGCACCGCCCGCCGGGTTTGCCAAGGACAGAGTCAAACTCGGCGCCCTGATACCGATGACCGGAGATCTACAGGCATACGGGGAATCCTGTCTTACCGGCATTAAACTGGCCGTGGAACAGATCAACGAGGACGGAGGGGTTCTCGGCGGTGAGCTTGTCATTAAAATCGGTGATACCCAGACCAAGCCCCAGTCCGGTATCGACGCCGCACAGAAACTCACGTCCATTGAAAACGTCTTCGGCATCGTGGGTGCCCTGTCAAGCGGTGTATCCATTCCGGTTGTCCAGAGCGTAACCAGCGGCATGGGGGTTCCGCAGGTATCGCCCGCCTCCACATCCCCCGTGATTACAGGCCTTGCAGACAAAGATTTTATGTTCCGGTCCGTACCTTCAGACGCGTTCCAGGGAGTTGCACTCGCCCAGGTGGTAAACGAGGCAGGATACGAAAACATGGCAGTCCTCTATGTGAACAATGACTACGGAGAAGGTTTGGCCGAGAATTTCAAAAACGCGTTTGGAAAAACCGGCGGCAAGGTCAGCAACTCCCTTGCCTATGAACCCGGCAACGCATCCTATCGTGGGGAGCTCGCCAAAGCCGCGTCCGGGGATGCCGAGGCATTGCTCCTTATCGGTTATCCGGAAAACGGAATCACTATTCTGCGCCAGGCCCTGGAAGAGGGGTTTTTCCGGGACTTTGTCTACTCCGACGGTCTAAAGGCGCCTGAGATCATCGATGCCCTCGGCGGAAAATACCTGAACGACTCTTTCGGCACAGCGCCCCAGGCTATGAAGGATACGGAGTCGGCCCAACTGTATGACGCCGCCTACAAGAAGCGCTTCGGTGAAGCCCCTCCGAAACCCTTTATCGATACAGCGTATGACGCGGCATTCGTGCTGGCGCTCGCAGCTGAAAAAGCGGGTTCTGACGACGGCAGGGCGGTCCGTGACATGCTTCGTGAAGTGGCGAATCCCCCTGGAGAGGAAATCCTTCCCGGCCAGTGGGAAAAGGCTAGGAAGCTTATCGCTGAGGGCAAGGAAATCCAGTATAAAGGGGCGTCCGGCTCCATAGACTTTGACAAGGCAGGTGATGTGTCCGGCACTTTTGCACACTGGAAGATAGAAAACGGCGAAATCGTGACGGTCAAGGTGTTCGAGCCCGAGATGTAGCCTGTTCTTTATTTTTCCGCTTGGCCGGAAAACGGCAATTGTTACCATGAAGTTCATGAAGCAACGTAAGAAAGAGCTTCATGAGCTTCATTTTTCCAGATGTTTCTGGGAAGGGGGCTTTTCCGGTAATAAGCCCTGGGGCCTTACAATCAGAATAATCTCCAGCAGAAGCCCGATAAAGAATATCCTGAGGGCGGAGGCCCTTGTCACCCAGTCTTCCGGAAGGAAGCCCGTGAAGGTCTCGGTCAGCGACCAGACCGCCCATATGATGACGGCACCGAGTACGGCTCCCCTGTTGTTCCCGGAGCCGCCTGCAATCAGCATCACCCATACCAGAAAAGTTCCGTACATGGGCCTGAAGGCAGAGGGACTGATGAAGGTAGTAAAATGGGCGTACAAGGCCCCTGCCAGCCCCATGATCAAGGCACCGACCACAAACGCCTCCACCCGGAACCGCAGCACGCTTTTGCCTGCCGCATAAACCGCCTCCTCGTTCACCCTTATGGCCCGCAGAACTCTGACCCAGGGGGAGTTGAACAGACGCTGGGCAATGACATAGGCGGCTGTCACAAACACAAGCACCACTGCAAGGAAGAACAGGGGATCCATCCCTTCCACCAGGCCGGCAAACGGTTTCGGTATCGAGGGAATTCCCCTGACCCCGTTGGTCAGCCACTGTTCGTTTTTGACGACCAGGCGGACTATCTCGGCGATACCGATGGTGGCGATGGCGAGGTAGTCGGTCCTCAGGTTGAGGGTGATGATGCCCACAAGGAACGCAAGTATGCCTGAAAAGATCATCGCACCCAGAATGCCCGTAAGAAAAGGCAGGCCGAATCCGCCCAGGTGATCCGGGCTCGGTCCGGTGGTGATGATGGCGGCGGTATAGGCACCCACTGCGAAAAATGCGGCCACGCCTATATTGATCTGGCCGGTATACCCCCATTGAACATTGAGTCCGAGAGAAAGGATCGCATAGATCCCTGAAAAAGTCAGAAAATAGATCAAGTAGCTGATAAGTCCGGCAAGTTCCATTATTCCTTCCCCCTGAATAGTCCCCTCGGCCTTATAACGAGCATGAGCACCATGATGGCGAATGCAACCGCGGGTTTATAGGCCGGAGAAATGAACAAAGTGGACAGCTCCTGTGCGATTCCTATGACATACCCGCCCACGATGGCACCCCAGAAGCTTCCGATGCCCCCGAGTATGGCGGCGGCGAACACCGGCAGAAGAAGCCGCCATCCCATGATCGGATTGAGCCTTGTGTCAATGCCGAGAAAAATGCCTCCGGCCGCTGCAAGCAGGGCTCCTATCACCCATGTCCAAAAAATCACCTTTTCCGTATGGATGCCGCTGATTTTGGCAAGATCCATATTGTCCGCCATGGCACGCATGGCTTTTCCCATTCTGGTTTTATGAAAATAGAGATGCAGAAGCGCCACAAGAACCAAGGTGCCGATCACAATGGTGATCTGGTCCGGCTTGATCTGGAATCCTGCAAACCGCAGCGGCATTTCGATTCCGGTCCGGTAAATCTGGTTGTCAGGTCCCCAGATGATCTGAATCATGCTTCTCAGCATCAGTGCCGTGCCCACCGAGCTTATCAGCATGATAATGGGACTGGATTTTCGCAGGAACCGGTACAAAACCTTGTCTATTCCCACAGCAGCGAGGGCGGTGGCAGCGAGTGCCGGCAGGAACACCACCGGCATGGGGATATCGAGGCCCACCACGCCGACAAAGGCGAAGTATGCGCCAAGGGTCATAAGATCCCCGTGGGCAAAATGTGCGAACCGGAGAATGCTGAAAATCAGGGAGACTCCGATGGCGCCCAGTGTTATGATACTGCCCAGAACAACGCCGTAAATCACCAGTTGAATAATCTCAGTCAAACGCCTTCCTCCTTGTTATCCACCCAGAAACATTTCAGCCACTTCCGGATTGCTGATAAGGTTGGTACCTGTGTCTTCATACCGGTTCGTCCCCATGGTGAGGATATACCCCCTGTGGGAAAAGGCCAGCGCCTCCCTTGCGTTCTGTTCAACCATGAGAATACCGACGCCGGTGCGGTTGATGTCGATAATCCGTTCGAAAATCTGTTCGATAAACAGGGGAGAAAGCCCGGCGGACGGCTCATCCAGCAAGAGCAGGTCAGGATCGAGCATCATCGCTCTGCCGATGGCGACCATCTGCCGCTGGCCGCCGGACAGGACACCTGCCTGCTGTTTCTGTTTTTCCTCGAGAGGGGGAAAGAATTCAAACACCCTGTCGATTTGATCGGAAAAATCATCCGTGCGGACAAACGCCCCCATCTCGAGATTCTCCCTGACGGTAAGCGACGGGAAGACATTGAACTCCTGGGGTACGTAGCAGAGACCTTTTTTGACCACAAGATCCGGCCTCAGCCTTGTGATATCCTCTCCGGCGTACCCCACACTACCTTTTCTCACCTGGATCAAGCCGAAGATCGCCTTCATTACGGTTGATTTTCCTGCACCGTTGGGACCGGCTATGGTGACGATTTCCCCTGGATCGACATACAGGCTCACCCCTTTGAGTATGTCGATACCTCCGCCGTACCCTGCATACAGCTCGTTCACATCAAGAAGTGCCATCCGCAACCTCCTCAGCGCCCTCTTTCCCGGATCCACCCAGATACACCTCCTGAACCCGCCTGTTCTTCCTGATCTCCTCCATGGAACCCTCTGCCATTACTCTGCCTTCCGCCATCACCACCACCGGATCGCAGAGTTTCAGGATCAGGTCCATGTCGTGCTCTATTATGCAGAAGGTATAGTTCTGCTCCCGGTTGAGCCGGATGATGTCCTTGGTGAGCTGGGCCAGAAGCGTCCGGTTTACACCGGCGCCCGGCTCGTCCAGAAGCACGACCCTGGGCTCGGTCATCATGGTCCGGCCCAATTCAAGAAGCTTTTTCTGACCGCCGGACAGATTTCCGGCAAGCTCGTTTTTCAAATGCAGAAGATTGAGAAAATTGAGAACCCTTTCGGCCCGGTCCCTGATCCGCTTTTCCTCGCTGCATATTCTGCGCCAGAAAAGCATGGTATTGATCACCTTCTCTCCGGCCTGGTCCTCCGGAACAATCATCAGGTTCTCCAGGACCGTCATTCGGTCGAATTCATGGGGAACCTGGAACGTCCGTACAATACCGCGTCGAAACAGATGGTGGGGCCCGAGCCCGGTCACATCCTCGCCGTCAAGGACAACCCTGCCGCGATCAGGTTTCACAAAGCCGGCCATAATATTGAAAAGTGTGGTTTTACCTGCTCCGTTGGGGCCTATCAGGCCGGTAATACTACCCCGGCGTATTCTGAAAGAACACTCTTGTACCGCCCTGACGCCGCCAAAACTCTTGGAAATTTCATCTATCTCTATCACACAGCCCCCTGTAAAAAGTTTATGCCGAAGCTGTTATTCAAGGCTGTCCCAAATCAACGGGAAATGAATCTGCAAAGCAAAGATCTGTCGAAGTTTTTACAACACATACAACAATCAGGAATTCTTTTCAAGGAAAGATATCTTTTCAGCAAAGATCAGGCCAAAAACAAAAAAACCCCTGAACGGTTTGTCTTTCCGTCCAGGGGCTGAATTTTTCTC
>CAYFVA010000133.1:0-6093 GCA_964346265.1 uncultured Desulfobacterales bacterium | reverse complement strand
TTATATTGGAAACTATATATGATTTCTTCGCTAAACCCAAAGATCCCAAGCTTTACAGCGGTGTTCAAATAAAGCTTGCGGCTTCCGACCAGATCAGGGAATGGTCTCACGGGGAGATTAAAAAACCGGAGACCATTAACTACAGGACTTTCAAGCCTGAAAGAGACGGTCTGTTCTGCGCAAAGGTGTTCGGCCCGACCAAGGACTACGAGTGCAACTGCGGCAAATACAAACGAATGAAGCACAGAGGTGTGGTATGTGAAAAATGCGGGGTCGAGGTGATCCAGTCCAAGGTCCGCAGGGAACGCATGGCGCACATTGAACTGGCAAGCCCGGTTTCCCATATTTGGTTTCTCAAAAGCCTTCCCTCCAAAATCGGCAACGTGCTGGACCTGACTTTGAAAAGTCTTGAAAAAGTCCTTTATTTCGACTCCTTCATCGTGATCGACCCTAAGGATACCGATCTGGAGAGAATGCAGCTTCTTTCGGATGACGAGTATTTTGAAGCCATTGAAAAATTCGGGGAAACATTCGAAGCCGGAATCGGTGCTGAAGCGATCCTCAAACTGCTGGACAGCGTTGATCTGAATGAGACGTACCGGCAGATCAAAGAGAACATGAAGCTGACCAAATCCGTTGCCAAGCAGCAGAAAATGGCCAAACGGCTCAATGTGATCGACGCGTTTATCCAGTCCGGTATTGAGCCTTCCCGGATGGTTTTTGATGCATGTCCGATTCTTCCGCCTGATCTCAGGCCCCTTGTACCTCTTGAGGGCGGGCGTTTCGCCACTTCCGACCTGAATGATCTGTACAGAAGGGTCATCAACCGGAACAACAGGCTCAAGCGGCTTATGGATCTGCAAGCTCCGGACATCATTGTCCGGAACGAAAAACGGATGCTCCAGGAGGCGGTGGACGTGCTCTTTGACAACGGACGTCACGGACGGGTGGTCACGGGTACGAACAAACGGCCGCTCAAGTCCCTGAGCGACACGCTGAAAGGAAAGCAGGGCCGGTTCCGGCAGAATCTTCTCGGAAAACGGGTGGACTATTCCGGCCGGACGGTCATCACGGTGGGTTCGGAACTGCGGCTCCACCAGTGCGGTATCCCCAAGAAGATGGCGCTGGAACTGTTCAAGCCGTTTATTTACAATTACCTTGAACAAAAAGGACTGGTCTCCACGGTCAAGAGCGCCAAGAAGATGGTGGAGCGTGAAGAGATCGAAGTCTGGGACGCACTGGAGCATGTGGTCAAAGAGTATCCGGTGATGCTTAACCGGGCGCCGACTCTGCACCGGCTCGGTATTCAGGCCTTTGAGCCGGTACTGATCGAAGGCAAGGCCATTCAGCTTCATCCGCTGGTATGCCCGGCATTTAATGCCGATTTTGACGGCGACCAGATGGCCGTTCACGTACCCCTTTCTCTTGAAGGCGTGCTGGAGGCCCGGATCATGATGCTGTCCACCAACAATATTCTTTCCCCGGCCAGCGGAATGCCCATTATTGTGCCGACCCAGGATATTGTTCTGGGGATTTATTATATTACCCGCGGAATCAAAAACCAGAAAGGCGAAGGCATAACGTTTTCAAGTCCGGAGGAAGTGCGGGCCGCGTTTGATTCAGGAAAGCTCGCCCTGCATGCCAAAATCCGGGTGAGGATCGAAAACAGGATCTATGAAACAACGACCGGTCGTATACTGTTGTGGGAAACCATCCCGGGAGATACGCTGCTGTCTTTGACCCGTTTCCGTGTGGAATCCAGGGAAGACGGTGAAGCCGCCCTTGAAGAGCTCAAGGCGGGTGCTTCCTTTGACGACGTGGTATCCGGGTACATGGAGGATCCCGAAGGCAATTCCAGCACCGGGTTTCTTACAAGAAAGGAATTCAAGAATCATTTCCAGGTCTCCCAGATTTTCGTGGAGCAGTTGTTCGGCCTGAAAGAGGAGCAGTTCTCCGATCTGATCCGGATCGACGACTCCTACAATATTTTCAAGGTGGAGCAGCGACGGACCACGATTCCGTTCCGGTTCGTCAACAAGCTCATGGACAAATCCGCTATTGTGGAACTGATTGACTATGCCTACCGGAACATCGGGTTGAAGGAAACGGTGATTCTCTCGGACCGGCTCAAGGACCTCGGATATAAATATTCAACACTGGGCGGCCTGTCCATCTGCGTGGATGATATGATCATTCCGGAGGAAAAGTGGGATATGATCAAAAAATCCGAAGACCAGGTAAATACCATCAAGCAGCAGTATTCCGAAGGTCTTATTACCCAGGGAGAAAAATACAACAAGGTGGTGGATATCTGGGCCCAGAGCACCGACGATATTGCCGAAGCGATGATGGAGGTCATGAAGAATCCGACCCGGACCAAAAACTCGGGCGAGTCCGAGGAAAAACTGAATGCGGTATATGTGATGGCCGATTCAGGAGCCCGGGGAAACAAGGATCAGATGCGGCAGCTGGCCGGAATGCGGGGCCTTATGGCCAAGCCGTCCGGGGAAATTATCGAGAATCCGATCACCGCCTGTTTCAGGGAGGGGCTTTCGGTTCTCCAGTACTTCATTTCGACCCACGGGGCCCGGAAAGGATTGGCGGATACCGCACTCAAAACAGCCAACTCCGGCTATCTCACAAGACGTCTGGCCGATGTGGGCCAGGACTGCATGGTGGCCGAAGAGGACTGCGGAACCATGATGGGAATTCATATCGAAGCATTGTATGAAGGCGGTGAAATCATCCAGAGTCTTGCAGAGAGAATTCTCGGCAGGGAAACCCAGGAGGAGGTGCGGGATCCCTACTCCAATGAGGTCATTGTGGGTGTGGGAGCCGAGCTTGACGAGCAGGTGGTCAAGAAAATTGAAGAGGCCGGCGTCACATCCGTGAAAATCCGTTCGGTTCTCACCTGCAGCACAAGGAACGGTGTCTGCCAGAAATGTTACGGAAGAGATCTCGCCCACGGACGAATGGTCGAAAAGGGGCAGGCCGTCGGAATAGTGGCCGCCCAGTCCATTGGTGAACCCGGAACCCAGCTTACCATGCGGACGTTCCATATCGGCGGAACCGCAAGCCGGAAGGTCGAGGTGGCCGAGATCAAGGCAAGGGTCGGTGGTTATCTGAAATACGGTGAAGGCCTGCAGCTTGTCACATCCGCTGAAAATGAATTGATCGTCATGAACCGCAAAGGCGGCGGTGTGATCATAGAAAGTGAAGACGGCAGGGAAAGGGCCAGAGAAGAGATCATCTACGGAGCGAATCTTCATAAAAAAGAGGGAGATATTGTCGAGCCCGGTGATGTCATCGCAAGCTGGGATCCTTTCACCACGCCGATTATCACCGAAGTGGGCGGACGGGTTCGATTCGGGGATATCGAAGCGGGAAAAACCGTTCAAGAGCAGATTGACCCGGTAACCGGAAAAGCCAGCCGGACCATCATTGAGAGCGCCTACTCCGACGTCCGGCCGAGAATCACTGTTAAAGACAAGGACGGCAAAGGCGTTCGGCTGCCCGGAACCGATTCGGTGGCCCGATACTACCTGCCGGTGAACGCGATCATCACGGTGGAGGAAGACGACCAGATCCGGGCCGGCGATGTGATTGCCAAACTGCCCAGGGCCACAACCAAAACCAAGGATATCACGGGGGGTCTTCCCAGGGTTGCGGAACTGTTCGAGGTGCGCAAGCCGAAAGATCCTGCGATGCTCTCCGAGATCGAAGGAAACGTGAGTATAGAAAAGGGACCCAAGGGGCGCCAGAAAGTTATTGTGACCCCGACGGACGTGGGGGACAAAAAAGAGTACCTGGTTCCGAAAGGGCAGCACCTGAACGTCTATGAAGGGGATTATGTGAAAGCCGGTGATCAGCTGGTTCCCGGAAGCGCCAATCCCCAGGACGTCATGAACATTAAAGGTGAAGTGGAGCTGGCCAAGTATCTTGTGGATGAAGTTCAGGAGGTGTACCGGCTTCAGGGTGTCCGGATCAATGACAAGCATATCGAAGTGATTATACGCCAGATGATGCGCCGGGTGAAGATCAAGAGCCCCGGTGATACCAACTTTGTTCCGGATGAACATGCAGACCGGGGGAAATTCGAAGAGCGAAACCGGAAAGTGGTACAGGAGGGCGGTGAACCGGCCAGGGGT
This sequence comes from uncultured Desulfobacterales bacterium, assembly GCA_964346265.1. Lineage (GTDB taxonomy): Bacteria > Desulfobacterota > Desulfobacteria > Desulfobacterales > Desulfobacteraceae > JAIPEK01. Next base: position 1,945 of record CAYFVA010000133.1, on the reverse strand, counting down.
GAACCGTTGATTCTCGGCATCACAAAAGCGTCTCTGTCCACGGACAGCTTCCTGTCCGCAGCCTCGTTCCAGGAGACGACAAAAGTGCTGACCCTGGCGAGCATTGAAGGAAAGATCGATCACATGAAAGGATTGAAGGAGAATGTGATCATGGGCCGGATTATTCCTGCCGGAACCGGTTTCCCGGGATACGGAGACATAGAAGTGAAACAATCATCGAAACAGGCGGGATGAATTAAAAAAATATTGACACAAGCCCAAAAATAAACTATTATTAAATATTTTGTTGTAAATGCTTGGTCAGACAATCAATAAGGAGTTGTATACGAGTTATGCCGACCATTAATCAGTTGGTTCGAAAAGGAAGAGAAAAGGCTGAGAGAAAGGTGACCACACCGGCACTGAAGGGCGGACCCCAGAAGCGGGGGGTTTGCACGCGGGTGTATACATCGACCCCGAAAAAGCCGAATTCGGCGTTGAGGAAAGTGGCAAGGGTTCGACTGACAACAGGGATGGTGGTATCAGCTTATATTCCCGGCATGGGGCATAATCTTCAGGAGCATTCAGTGGTGCTTGTCCGGGGCGGAAGGGTGAAAGACCTTCCCGGTGTCCGGTATCATGTGGTACGGGGAGCTCTTGATACCCTCGGAGTCTCCGACCGGAAGCAGGGCAGGTCCAAGTACGGCGCCAAGCGACCGAAATAGTTCCGCAAATGAGTAAGATTTTGATGCAAACAGAATAGATCGGGGAAGATATGGCAAGGAAAAAGATTGTTAAAGGGTTTTTGATGAAAGGCGCCGCCAGGGAACAGAAGCTCGCTCAGAAATTCGTGAACTACGTCATGAAAGACGGCAAAAAGAGTGTGGCACAAAGGCTTGTGGATGATGCCCTTGCGATTGCGGAGGACAAAACAGGGGAGCCTGGACTGAAAGTTTTCGAAAAAGCGGTGGAAAACGTCAGGCCGGCCCTGGAAGTAAAATCCAGGAGAGTCGGCGGGTCAACATATCAGGTGCCCACCGAAATCAAGTATACGAGGCAGACCGCCCTTGCCTTCAGGTGGATGGTGAAATACAGCAGAGGGCGTTCTGAGAAAGGCATGGCCGTCAAACTCGCCGGAGAATTACTGGATGCTTACAACGAGCGGGGCGGCGCCATCCGGAAGAAAGAAGATACGCATAAAATGGCCGAAGCAAACAAGGCGTTCGCCCATTTTAAATGGTAAATACATTTTTGAATTGACCTGATTAACATTCCAGGAGGATCTAACCAATGGCTAAGGAAAAATTCGAGCGGACGAAGCCGCATGTGAACATAGGAACGATCGGTCATATAGATCACGGCAAGACCACGCTGACCGCGGCGATAACCAAGCATGCCGCTACACGGAGCGGCGGTACTTTTATTCCGTTTGACGAAATAGACAAGGCGCCGGAAGAGCGGGAGCGTGGTATCACCATAGCCACCGCCCATGTGGAGTACGAGACCGAGGCGCGTCACTATGCCCATGTGGACTGTCCCGGGCATGCGGACTATATCAAGAACATGATCACCGGTGCGGCCCAGATGGACGGTGCGGTTCTTGTTGTGAGCGCTGATGACGGCCCGATGCCGCAGACCAGAGAGCACATTCTTCTGGCCCGTCAGGTAGGAGTTCCCACCATCGTGGTGTTTCTGAACAAGTGTGACATGGTGGATGACGAGGAGCTCATCGAGCTGGTGGAAATGGAGCTTCAGGAACTTCTGGAAAGCTATGATTTCCCTGGCGAGGATACGCCGATCATCCGCGGCAGTGCGCTGCAGGCCCTGGAGTCCGATGACAGTGACAGCGATGACGTCAAGCCGGTATTCGAGCTTCTCGAGTGTCTGGACAACTATGTGCCGGAGCCGGAACGGGATACGGACAAGGATTTTCTGATGCCCATCGAGGATGTGTTCAGTATTTCCG
>CAYFVA010000132.1:0-6176 GCA_964346265.1 uncultured Desulfobacterales bacterium | reverse complement strand
GCCCAGGCCGGGCCGTGGCCGTCCACGTTTGTACAGTAAGGAGTGGCAGGTGCGGAAGCGCCCCAGATAGAGCTACATCCGGTGGCGTTGGCTATGGTCATCCGCTCGCCGAACAGCTGGGTGATGACTTTTACATACGGGGTTTCCCCGCAGCCGGCACATGCACCGGAGAACTCGAGAAGGGGCTGGTACAGCTGGCTTCCTTTCACGCTCTCCCGTTTACCGAGTTCCGGTTTGAAACTGATCTTTGTGGAGAACTGGTGATTTTCCACCTGCGGATCCAGCTGGGTTTCAATGGGTTTCATTTCAAGGGCCTTCTTTTTGGCCGGACAGATATCAGCACAATTCCCGCATCCCTGACAGTCAAGGGGGTTCACCTGGACCCGGAAACGATACCCTTTCAGATCTTTTCCTTTGCCTTCCATAGTTTCAAAAGACGAAGGCGCATCTTTGAGCTCGTCTTCGGTGGCTACTACCGGAATAATCGCGGCATGCGGGCAGACAAACGAACACTGGTTGCACTGGATGCAGTTTTCCGCAATCCATTGGGGTACCTGGATGGCCACGCCCCGCTTTTCGTAACGGCTGGTGGTATTGGGGAATACCCCGTCCGGTTCGAATGAGCTCACCGGAAGCTTGTCTCCCTGCTGTCTGAGAATCGGACGCATCACATTATTGACAAATTCAGTTCCTTCTTTTTGTTCCTCAAACCAGCCACCGGCATTTTTCCATGAATCAGGAACCTCCACCTTCACAAGCTTGTCAAGGGTCCGGTCCACCGCGTCGATATTCATCTGCACGATTTTCTCACCCTTTTTCCCGAACTTGTTCTGAATATCCTCTTTGAGAAGTGATATGGCCTGTTCAAAAGGAAGAACATCTGCAAGCTTGAAAAAGCAGGTCTGCATGATCATGTTGATCCGGCCGCCCAGCCCCACTTCGCCGGCGATTTTCACGGCATCCACATTGTAAAAATTGAGTTTCTTTTCGTATATGGTCCGTTTCACCTCACCGGGAATATTGGTTTCCATATCCTCAACCGACCAGTTGGAGTTGAGCAGGAAAGTGCCCCCTTCCCGGATTCCTTCCAGTACATCATAGATTCCCACGTAGTTGGCCTTGTGACAGGCCACAAAATCGGGTTCGTCGATCATGTAGGTGGATTTTATGGGCACATCCCCGAACCGCAGGTGGGATACGGTCAGACCGCCGGATTTTTTTGAATCATATGCAAAATATCCCTGGGCAAATTTGTCCGTATTGTCTCCGATAATGGCGATGGCGCTCTGATTGGCACCCACGGTTCCATCCGATCCAAGACCCCAGAATTTCGCACTCACCGTTCCTTCAGGCGCCGGGTTGAATCCTTTCTTTTCCTCCAGCGAAGTATGGGTGATGTCGTCTTTTATCCCCACTGTAAAGTGGTTTTTGGGTCCTGCGGACTTCATGTTGTCAAAGACCGCTTTGATCATGGGCGGATTGAACTCCTTGGAACTCAGGCCGTATCTGCCGCCCACGATCCGCGGATATTCGCCCTTTTCCATGAACGCGGTACAGACATCATTGTACAGGGGTTCTCCCAGACTTCCGGGCTCTTTGGTTCTGTCCAGAACCGTAATGGTTTCGGTTGTGGCCGGAATCGCCGCCATAAGGGCATTCGTATCAAAGGGTCTGTACAGCCGAACCTTTACAAGTCCCACCCGTTCGCCTTGTTTGTTGAGTTTGTTCACGGACTCTTCAATGGCTTCACATCCGGACCCCATGGCCATGATGATCCGTTCGGCTTCCGGGTCACCGACATAATCAAAAAGATTATACGGCCGGCCGGTCAGATCCGTCACTTTTTTCATGTATTTTTGTACGATTTTCGGAATTGCCAGATAATACGGGTTGGCCGCTTCCCTTCCCTGGAAATAGACGTCAGGATTCTGAGCGGTTCCCCGGGTATTCGGCCTTTCCGGATTCATGGCCCTTTCTCTGAATCTTTTCAGTGCATCCCAGTTGAAAAGAGAAGCCATATCTTCGTAATCGATCATTGTAATCTTCTGAATCTCATGGCTTGTCCGGAAGCCGTCGTAAAAATGCATGAACGGAATACTTCCTTCCATGGTCGCCAGGTGGGCCACCAGGGCCAGATCCATGGCTTCCTGAACCGAATTGGAGGCAAGCATGGCAAAACCGGTCTGCCGGGCGGACATGACATCGGAATGATCTCCGAAAATCGAAAGCGCATGGGCGGAAAGAGATCTCGCTGTAATATGAAAAACAGACGGCAGAAGTTCACCGGATATTTTGTACATATTGGGAATTTTCAGAAGAAGTCCCTGGGAAGCAGTGAATGTGGTGGTCAAAGCACCAGCGGCCAGAGATCCGTGAACCGCACCTGCGGCGCCTGCTTCGGACTGCATCTGCTTGATCTGGAGAACATTTCCGAAAATGTTTTTTCTTCCTTTGGAAGCCCATGTGTCGGCAATCTCGCCAAGTGGACTCGAAGGTGTAATGGGATATATGGCCGCCACATCACTCATGGCGTACGCAACATGGGTGGCTGCGGTATTGCCGTCTATTGTCTGCATTTTGCTGTTCATATCATCACCTCTTTTTCCATGAGAATCTTAAAAATGGTACGTTCGAATTTAATACAATACTTAGGTGGATATGTAAATACCAATCTTTTTCTATTCCGTTTGATATGGTATAGTACGAATCGGGTATAAACCCGATTTTCAACTATTTGAACAGGAGATTCAATGGGATTTTTATCTGCTACATCATCCGTATCAAGATACCATATCGACGATTCATTCGAAGATTCGGTCATGGAAAAAGTACGCGAGGGATTGACCGAATATGCAATTCCAAAAATCGAGAACGAATACAACGAACTGTCCGTGGGATGGGTTCCTTTTGAAGGCCCGTATGAACCGGATTTTGAAAAATACTCCTTTATTTTCGGCACCTATTTTCTCTTTACCCTGAGAGTGGACAAAAAAAGTGTTCCGTCTAAACTTTTGAAAAAACACGTTTCCATTGAAACGGCCAGACGCCTTGAAAAAAGCGGCCGGGAATTTGTCAGCAAAAACGAAAAAGCCGAAATTAAAGAAGAGGTGTTCGACCGTCTTTTACGACAGATCCCTTCGGTTCCCAATGTGTACGAAGTTTTGTGGAACTATGAACAGTCCACCGTTTATCTGTATACGACCCAGAAAGCGGCCAATGAAATATTTGAAACCCTTTTTTCCAAGTCTTTCAACCTCAAACCGATCCGACTTTTTCCCTACACCATGGTGGAAAAACGGTCGCATCTTTCGGACAAAAAAAAGGACGTAATCTATAACAAAGCACCAGTCACTTATTCGAGGTAAATTTCATGCTTGATATATCAACAGGATACAACAAATACAAGTTTATCGGAAACGAATTTCTCACCTGGATATGGTATCTTGTGGAAAACGAGGAAGACATTCTTTCTCTCACCGGAGGTGATTATAAGAGTCTTTCTCTTGAAATCGGAAACAGCCTTGTTCTTGAAAACGACAAAAAAAAGGACGCCAGGGAAAAAATTACCATCAAAGGGGATAAAGCAGGTCTTGAAGAAGGATTGACCGCTTTGAAAAAAGGAGCCGTAGTAACGGAAATCAACCTGGTTTTATTTCTTGATGAAGACGAGTTCAAATTCACCGTTAAAGGGGAAAGTTTTAACATAACAGGCCTTAAAACCGCGTCATCGAAAAGTTCCGACGAAACCGGTTCAGATGAAATAGAAGGATCGGTGATTGAAAAAGCCGATTTTTGCAACCGGGTTTTCGGATTTATTGACACCCTTTTCAATACGTATATGGAAAGAAGGGCCTCGGAATCCTTTGCATCCGAGGATATAAATAAAATAAGAACCTGGGTGGAATCATACAAGTAAATGTTAAAAACCTTTCCGTTTTCAACATCAAAAAAACACCGGTGGAAAACCAAAGGATTATAAAATCGATGGTGACATCATTTTTAACACGATTTTTTAAAAAAAATCATGTTAAATTCATATGTTATACGATTTTCAACATGTAAACATCCCTTATTCTTATTATTACATTTTCATATATACTAAATAATGATATACTCATGAATTTGAAAATTATAAAAACCCGAAGGATGAAGAATGAATTTCTTAATCGATAAAAGCACGATTTCAAGAGCACTTTCAAAGGTCCAGGGCATAACCGGAAAAAGAACCAACCTCTCCATTACATCTGACGTTCTGATTACTGCAGCGGACAATCATATTACAATTAAGGCCAATGATCTTGAAACGGTTTTTTTCGGAAAATATGAAGCCGAAGTAACCTCGGAGGGAACCATTTCCATCAATGCGGGGAAACTGTATGAAATCATAAGGGAATACCCGGAGCAAAAGATCCGCATCAATGAAGTGGAAAACCGCTGGGTGGAAATCGGAAGAGGAGAAGTCGTCTTTAATATCGTTACCTCGGACTGGGAAAATTTTCCGGAAACTCCCTTGATTGAAAACGTTGATTTTATTGAAGTCGATTCGGGTGAACTGAAAAAGGCCCTTGATATAACATCCTGTATCTCATACGTGCAGGATGAAAAACGGATTTATGTATTGGGCGTGCTTCTGGAAAAGCTCCAGGATACCGAAAAAAACATGATCCGGATTGTTTCCACGGATTCGAGACGTCTGCACTGTTATGATTTTGAATACACCGGTGAAACCGAATTTCCCGAAGAGGATGTCCTGGTACCGAAAAAGGCGTTTTCCGAGATCGGTAAATTCATACAGGGGTTGGACGGTCCGGTCGGTCTGGGAATCAAAGACAATCATCTGGTTGTGGCAAAAGATGAAGAATCATTGATGATAAAGCTGCTTGACGGGGAATATCCGGATTACAGAGCCCTTTTGAACACTTCCGTGATGGAGGAGTTGCAAACGGACCGGTCCATGCTGATGACCATGATGCGCCGGATGTCGATTTTAACCTCCGATGAGTACAAAAGTATTATACTTCAGTTCAAACAAGGCGAAATCATTGCCACTCTTACAAACCCTGAAATAGGAGAATCCAAGGATACCCTGGCAATCAGTTATCAGGGAGAGAGTATAGAAGGGGCTTTTAATCCCCGGTACTTCATTGATGCGCTCAAGGGAATGGAAACGGATGACATAAATCTTTACATAAAGGACGCCAAGAGCCCCTGTCTGATAAAAGAAACGGAGAATGACAAACTGGTATGCTTAATAATGGCGATGCAGGTATCATGAAAGAAGACAATGTACAAGGTGACTATGGTGCCACAAGTATAAAAATACTTGAAGGACTGGAGGCGGTCCGGAAACGGCCGTCGATGTATATAGGCAATATCGATATGGAAGGTCTTCACCACCTGGTTTACGAGGTGGTGGACAACAGTATCGACGAGGCCATGGCCGGATACTGTGATACCATCAACGTGGTAATTCATTCGGATATGAGCGTCAGTGTGGAAGACAACGGCCGTGGAATTCCCGTGGAAATGCACGAGCAAGAGAACATGCCTGCCGCCGAGGTGGTGATGACCAAGCTCCACGCGGGCGGAAAATTCGACAAGGAGTCGTACAAGGTTTCCGGCGGATTGCACGGGGTGGGTATTTCCGTGGTCAACGCCCTGTCGGAAGAGCTGGATATGGAAATCTACAAGGACGGTGTCATCTATCACCAGATTTATTCCAGGGGCATGAAAAAAACCCAACTTGTACAGAAGGGAACCACTGAAAAAAACGGAACCCGGATCCGTTTCAGACCCGACTTCGAGATAATGAACGAAAATGAATTCGATTATGAAAAACTGGCCAGGCGCCTGAGAGAACTTGCATTCCTGAACAAGGGGATCCGCATAATTATCGAGGATGAAAGGACCCTTGAAAAAGATGATTTCTGTTATCAAGGAGGCCTGGTTTCGTTTGTCAATTACCTGAACCGTTCGTGTACCCCCCTGCATGATCCCATCCATATCGAAGGGGAAAAAAAGGACGTTCAGGTGGAACTTGCCATCCAGTACAACGACACCTTCAAGGAAAAACTCTATTCTTACGCCAACAACATCGGAACAGTGGAGGGCGGATTTCACGTATCCGGTTTTAAAGGTGCCCTGACCCGGACCATCAACATATATGCATCTTCGGG
>CAYFVA010000131.1:3468-6183 GCA_964346265.1 uncultured Desulfobacterales bacterium | reverse complement strand
TGGCAAGAACCAGGCGGTCGGCTGCGATGTTCACCGGAAGCTGAACAATGGGATCGAATGTTTCCACTTCGAGATTCCCGTTGTTGTTTTTCACCACCGGCTTGTTCTGAAGATCGTACCGGATGAATATCACGCCCAGATCCCTTGCCTGCTTGTACAGGTCCTCGCTCTCCCCGTACGTTCGGATATCCCGGTACAGGACGAATACATCCGTTTCCGGGTTCATCTTCTTGAGCATCACCGCTTTTTTCACGGACTGGATACAGCAGATCCGGCTGCAGTAAGGCCGGTTTTCATCCCTGGAGCCCACGCACTGGATAAATACGGTAGAACCGGTATTCCTGACCTTTTCCGGGCTGTTTTTGACAAGCTCGTCAAATTCCAGGGAAGTGACCACACGCTCATCCTGTCCGTACAGGTACTCCTCCGGGGTGTAGGCGCGGGCGCCCGTGGCCAGGACACATACGCCGAATTCCACTGTACGGGTGTCATCCCCGCAGAGAAGTTCGCCGGTAAAGCTTCCCACCGAACCTGACACCCGGTTCAGGGTGGTTTCCGGATAAAACGTCACAAGCTCGTTGTTTGCGACCTTTTCAGAAAGCTCCTTCACCTTGTCCGGGATCTTCTCGCCTTTGGCTGTTTCGTTGAGGTCCCGGGCCACGCCGCCGACATGTGTTTCCTTTTCTACGAGCATGGTTTCATACCCCTGGTCCGCAAGGTTCAAAGCGGCGCTCATCCCGGCAAGACCGGCACCGACCACGAGCGCCCGCTGGGTCACGTTCACCTCGATGTCCTCGAGACTGTGGTTGTGCCGCACTTTGGCCACCGCCATTCTTACCTGGTCTTTGGCTTTTTCGGTGGCTTTTTCCGGCTCGTTGGAATGAACCCACGAGTTCTGGTTCCGGATATTGGCCATCTCGATCATGTACTTGTTCAAACCGGTTGCCTGGAGTGTCTCCTGGAAAAGCGGCTCATGGGTCCGCGGCGTACAGGCCGCCACCACAACCCGATTGAGCCCTTGCTCCCGGATTTTTTCCGCGATCAGGTCCTGGGTGTCGGTGGAGCAGGTAAACATGTTGTTTTCCGTGAACACCACGCCGTCAAGGCCTGCTGCATACTCGGTTACCGCTTTGACATCCACCACGCCTGCGATGTTGCTGCCGCAGGAACAAACGAAAACCCCGATCTTCGGGTCCTGTCCGGTGATATCCGTCTCCTGCGGGAACGTCTTTTCCTGTGCAAGCGTTCCTCTGGATTCCACAAGGTCTTTTTCCACTTCGGCCGCTGCTGTTGAGGCGGCAAGAACCGACTGGGGAATCGCCTTGGGGGAATGGAAAGCCCCGGTGACGTAAACCCCGTCCCGGGTGGTGGTGACCGGATCAAAGCTCGATGTTTCTGCAAATTTAAATTTGGTAAGATCGAACCCGAACTTGCCGGCAAGATCCATCGCGTCTTCCGGTGCCTCAAGGCCGATCGAGAGCACAACGAGATCGAAATACTCGTCGGTCTGCCCGCCGGATTCGGTGGTATACTGCATGGTCACGCCCACGCCGTCCGGGCCTTTGAGAAGGGTATGCGGTCTCGCCCTCTCGTAGCGGACACCCTTGTTTTTGGACTCTTCAAAGTATCTTTCGTACTCTTTGCCGTATGTCCGCATGTCCATATAAAATATGGCCTGCTCCCCGCCGTCTCCTTCGATGTGGGAACGGGTCATGACGGCCTGCTTGATGGCGTACATGCAGCATACACTGGAACAGTGCCCGTTGTCCGAACAGTTGATGTTCCGCGAGCCCACGCACTGGATCCAGGCGATTTTTTTCGGCTCACCCCCGTCGGACAGACGTTTGATATGCCCCATGTAAGGCCCGGAAGCGGAAAGCATGCGCTCGTACTCGAGACTTGTGATCACATCCGGGATCTCATCGTACCCGTAATGATCGATTCCCCTGGGAGAAAAGGGTTTGAACCCGGGGGACAGCACAACCGCCCCTACGTTCAGGTTGACATACTCGGCCTTCATGTCGTGATCGATGGCCCCTGTCGGGCAGACCTTCTGGCAGACCCCGCATTTTCCCCGGGTCTGGTAGATACAATGTTCCGGGTCAATGGCGTACTTCAAGGGAACGGTCTGGCCGTACTTGATATAGGCGGCCTTTCGTTTGTTCAGGCCTTCGTTGTACTCGTCATCGATTTTCTTCGGGCATTTTTCCGCGCACAAACCGCAGGCAATGCATTTTTCCTCGTCAATGAATCTGGGATTCTTTTTGACCGTAACCGTGAAATTTCCTTTTTCCCCTTCGACGCTTTCGATCTCCGACAGCGTCAACAACTCGATATTCAAGTGCCGACCGCACTCGACCAATTTGGGTGAAAGAATTCACATGGCACAGTCGTTGGTAGGAAAAGTCTTGTCGAGCTGGGCCATCGCACCGCCGATACCCGAGCTTTTTTCCACAAGATAGACATAGTATCCGGAATCCGCCATATCCAGGGCCGCCTGGATACCGCTGATACCTCCGCCGACCAGCAGAACCGAACCAACAGGCTTGTTCGCCATAAACACCTCACTGATTTTTAAAATTAATCCAACAACCTCAAATACTCATCAAGCGGCCCTGCCGGCGCAGACTCCGGTAAGACACCGCATACTCATCATTCCTATAACGGCCATGATGCTCTGCATCACAACAAACCATGCAAATTGAATCAGGCCGC
>CAYFVA010000131.1:0-3368 GCA_964346265.1 uncultured Desulfobacterales bacterium | reverse complement strand
TTTCGATCCACCGGCCGGTTACTTCCACAGCCTTTTCCACCTTTTCGGAAAGCCCCGGATCGATTTCGTTGGGCACCGTGTCCGTATGTACGCAGAAAATCCTCACATTGACGCCGAGACTCTCCAGCTCGCCCAGCAGGCTTGAAGACGGGGACTGATGAAGGGAAAAATCGGAAAGCTTTTCCCGGGGAACATCCGGAATTCTCATCTCAAAAATCTCCCCCTCCTCTTTTCCCTGAACGGTCACGGCATCGATCACAAAAAGGTGCTCCGGCTTTTCCTCCATCAGGAGAAGATCGAACATAAAATCCCGGATACCGGTGCCGGCATCCAGTATCAGCGCGGCTTCCGGACATTCACAGTGTTCCGTGTAATACCGGACCACTTCGGGCCCGAATCCGTCATTGCCGAACAGTGTATTACCGCACCCGAAAACGAGTATTTTTTTGTTGTAAATTTCCGCCGTCAAACCCGGCAACCTTTATTTTGTGTCCTTTCCAAAATTCTAACCTATTATTTTTTTTGGAAAAGCTTTCTCATTACCAAATTCAAACTCTTTTGTCAAACCGCCGCTCCAAAATTTTTTCTAACAACAAGGCCTTCACTTTTTCAGGTCCGGATTCACAAACCATCAGACAATTTCCCTCGGGATCGAAAAATTCGATCTTCTTTTCTATCCGCATTGAAAAATTACATAGAAATTGTTGACACCTGTAAATTTTGTATACTATATTGTTTACTATGAAGAAAAAGTAAAGATTACAGATACGGCTTTAGAATCCAAGGATAGATGGATTTTTATATGCTATCGAGATAGCAGCATATATTTTGTTACTGCGTTTAACATACAACAGCATCAAGGAGGTGCCAGTGAAAGAAGACAACAAGTTGCCAGAGGCGCAACAGGAACCAAAAGGCGTTTCCAGGAGGGGGTTTCTCAAAACCTTGACCGGAACCGCCGCTGGAATCGGTATTTCACAGATGTTCAACCCGGCCCTTGTGTCCGCCATGGAAAAAGGGCTCGAAAACCATCCCGTACTCTGGATTCAGGGTCAGGGATGCACCGGATGCTCGGTTTCTCTGCTCAACAGCGTGGAACCGTCCATCAAGAAAGTTCTGCTGGACATCATCAGTCTTCAGTATCACCCGACGGTAATGGCGGCGGAAGGAGAAGTTGCGCTTGAAAATCTCTACCACATTGCGGACAAGTACAAAGGAAAATTTTCCCTTGTTGTGGAAGGCGCCATTCCCATGGCAGCGGGCGGCAAATACTGCATCGTGGGCGAGATGGGACACAAGCATATCACCATGCTTGATATGACTAAAGAACTAGGCGCCAAAGCAGGAAGTGTTCTGGCTGTGGGCACCTGCGCCGCATACGGCGGCATCCCTGCAGCCGAAGGCAACCTGACCGATGCCAAAGGGGTCGGGGATGTGTTCAAGAAGTTCGGGATCAAAACACCGACCGTGAATATTCCGGGCTGTCCGCCCCATCCGGACTGGATCGTGGGCTCCGTTGCCCACCTTCTGACCAAGGGCGTTCCTGAAGTGGATTCTAACGGCCGTCCGAAACTTTTCTTCTGGAACAATATTCACGAGAACTGCCCGAGACTCGAGGATTATGACAATTTCATCATGTCGAAAAGCCTCTCTGATCCAAAGGGCTGCCGTATGGATATAGGATGTAAGGGACCGGACACCTATGCGGATTGTTACAAGCGCAAATGGAACAGCGGAATGAACTGGTGCATTAACAACTCCGTATGCATCGGATGCGTGGAACCGGGGTTCCCCGATGCCATGTCACCGTTCTACGAGCCCTTATAATCAGCAAACAGATAATAAAACCAAGGAGGTTTTCATATGGCAGGCTGTAAACCAGAAGCACAAACCGCCGAATCCGGCAAAAAAGTGAAAGTTGCCATCGATCCTGTCACCAGGCTCGAGGGGCATCTGAAAGCGGAAGTGGAAGTGGCCGGCGGAAAAGTTGTGGATGCAAGAGTATCCGGCGGCATGTTCCGCGGATTTGAAAATATACTAAAGGGAAGAGACCCCAGAGACGCCACCCAGATCGTTCAGCGAATCTGCGGTGTATGCCCCACGGCCCATGCTACGGCATCTGCACTGGCACTGGATGATGCATTCGGGGTTGAACTGACGGAAAACGGGCGTGTGGCACGGAACCTGATCCTGGGAGCCAACTATCTCCAGTCTCATATCCTTCATTTTTACCACCTGGCGGCCCTCGATTACGTGAACGGACCGGACGTGGCTCCGTTCATCCCGAGATACAAAAACAATGATATCCGGCTGGACAAGGCAACCAACCAGGTGGGGGTAAACCAGTACCTGGAAGCCCTTGAAATCCGGAAGATCTGCCACGAGATGGTAGCCCTTCTCGGAGGCAAGATGCCCCATGTGCAGGGCATCGTTGTGGGCGGATCCACCGAAATTCCCACCCGCGAAGCGCTGAACATGTATGCCGAGCGTTTCAAAAAAGTGAAAAAATTTGTTGAAGAAAAGTATCTCCCGCTGGTGTATCTGCTCGCGGGTCCGTACGGTGATCTGCTCAAATCCGGCCGGGGCCACCAGAACTGCATCGCGTTCGGTGTTTTCCCCATGGACGGCGCAGGCAACACCCTGCTCAAACCGGGTGCATACACCGACGGCAAGGACTACTCGTTCGATCCGGCCAAAATCAAGGAATATGTCAAGTACTCCTTCTTTGACAATGCCACCACCGGACTCAACCCCACCAACGGAAAAACGGTCCCGGATCCGGAAAAAGAAATGGCCTACAGCTTCATCAAGGCGCCGAGATACAACGGCAAGCCCCATGAGGCAGGACCTTTGGCAAGGGTATGGGTCACCAATCCCGATCTTTCCAAAGCAGGCCAGGATGCCCTGGGCGTCCGGAAGATCCGGGAAATCGGGGATGCGGCATTCTCCATTCTCGGCCGTCATGTGGCGCGTGCGGAAGAAACTCTCGTGGTCGCCAACGCAGTCGAGCAGTGGCTGGAAGAAGCCAAACCGGGCAAGGAAACTTTCGTTCCTGCCGACATCCCGAGTTCATCCGAGGGACTGGGTCTTACGGAAGCTCCGCGCGGCGCGCTGCTGCACTATGTGGACATCAAGGACAAGAAGATCAGCAACTACCAGGTTACTTCGGCCACCATCTGGAACGCCAACCCCAGGGACGATATGGGCGTGAGAGGTCCCATCGAGGAATCTCTGATCGGCGTACCGGTCCCTGATCCGGAAAACCCGGTGAATGTGGGAAGGCTCATACGATCCTATGATCCATGACTGGGTTGTGCCGTCCACGTGCTGGACGCAGAAACCGGTAAGGAAACCGTTGTGGATGTACC
>CAYFVA010000130.1:0-6231 GCA_964346265.1 uncultured Desulfobacterales bacterium | reverse complement strand
ATAATCAATAATCTGGAGATCATATGAGTAAAGTGATTGCACTTGCCGGAAAAGGCGGGGTTGGAAAAACAACAGTGGCGGCGCTGATACTGCGTCAGCTGATAAATAACGGAAGCTCTCCGGTCCTTGCAGTGGACGCGGACCCCAACAGCAACCTCGGAGAAACCCTCGGGATTGATGTCGAGAAGACCGTCGGTGATATCCGGGAAGAGTTCATGCGGGACCCCCAGTCTCTGCCCTCGGGAATGGACAAGGCGGTTTATATAGAGATGATGATGAACCAGATCCTCCTGGAACAGGAAAAATTCGACCTGATCGTTATGGGCCGGCAGGAAGGCCAGGGGTGCTACTGCATGGTCAACAACATCCTCAACCGGTTCATGGAGGAGCTGGAAAAAAGCTATGAGTATATTATCGTTGACAACGAAGCCGGAATGGAGCATTTGAGCCGCCGCAGCAGCGGCCGGGTGGACATGCTGATCATGGTGACCGATTATGCCCTGAGAGGCTTGCGTGCGGTCAAACGGATCAACGACATGATTCCGGGGCTGAAGCTCGATATCAAGGAAAAGGGTCTGGTGGTCAACCGGGGGCCGGAAATGTTCAACCCGAAATTTCAAAAGGAGCTGGAGGAAATCGGAGTTCCGCTTCTTGCAACCCTTCCGGAGGATCATGCGCTTGTGGATTATGACATGGAAAGAAGGTCCTTTCTTGAATTGCCGGATGACGCCTCGGCGGTAACCGAAATCAATCACCTGTTGGAAAGTTTTCACCAGACGGAGAGGAGCTAGAATGGACAAGCTGGATGCAATTTTCTCACCCGAATCCATAGCCGTCATCGGAGCGTCCACCACAAAAGGCAAGGTCGGCCATGACATATTCGCCAATATTCTGTACGGAGGATACCAGGGAACTCTATATCCGGTGAACCCCAAAGCCAAATCCATTCTCAGTGTCAAATGCTACAAGGATATTTCCAACATCGAAGACCCGATCGATCTGGGAATGATCATACTGCCGCCGAAACGTGCGCTCGAAGCTGTGAAAGGCTGCATTGAAAAAGAGGTTAAGGGAATCGTGATCGTCTCTGCCGGATTCAAGGAAGTCGGCGGAGAAGGGGCCCGGATTGAAAACGAGATCGCCGGGCTTTGCAAGGAGGCCGGTGTCCGGCTGGTGGGCCCGAACTGCCTGGGCGTGATCAACCCGTCCCCGGACGTGTCTTTGAACGCAAGTTTTTCCGCAAGAATGCCCAAGCCGGGGCATGTCTCCTTTATCTCCCAGAGCGGGGCGCTCTGCACGGCGGTTCTCGATTTCGCCCAGGACCGGGGGTTCGGTTTTTCCAAGTTCGTTTCCATCGGAAACAAGGCGGACGTGGACGAACTCGACCTTTTGCGGTACTACCACAAGGACCCGGAGACGGAAGTGGTGATGATGTACATGGAAGAGCTGGGCAGAACCTCGGAAGAATTCATTTCCGAAGTCCGGCAGATGACCTCTTATCCGGATGTTACACCGGTGCTGGCCATCAAGTCCGGTTCATCGGACGCGGGCGCAAGGGCGGCGGCGTCGCATACCGGTTCCCTGGCGGGTTCGGACGCCATATACGATGCCATCTTCAGCCAGTCCGGTATACTCAGATGCCGGACCGTGAACGAGCTCTTTGATTACGCCCAGGTTTACGCGGCGAAAAAGTATCCGGCCTCGGACCGGGTGGCCATCGTTACCAATGCCGGCGGCCCCGGGATTATCGCCACGGACATGAGCGAACAGTCCGGGTTGAAGCTGGCCCGGTTTTCCGATGAAACGGTCCGGGAGCTTCACAAATACCTTCCGTCCACAGCCAATTTTCACAACCCGGTGGACGTGATCGGGGACGCGGCAAAGGACCGGTATGAAAACACCCTGGCCACCGTTCTCAGTGACCCCGACGTGGAGGGGGTCCTGATTATTCTCACGCCCCAGTCCATGACCGACGCCATCGGCACGGCCGAAGCCATCCTCAATATTTCCAGGAAATCGGACAAGCCGGTGGTCTGTTGTTTTATGGGGGTTGTGGATGTTTCAGACGGGGTAAAGCTTCTGCAGAAAAACAACATTCCGGTGTACCATTTCCCCGAAAGTGCGGCCCGCGCGCTCGGTGCCGTGCGGGAGGGCCGGAAGTGGCTTTCCAGGCGGTTATTGCCCCAGTATAAATTAGAATACGACAGGGAAAAAGCGGAAGAACTCATCCAGCGGTACTTGTCCGAGGGGAAGACGACCCTGGGAGAGCTGGACGGGAACCGGATTCTTGAATGCTACGGTTTTACAGCCGTTCCGATGGAGCTTGCCCAAAGCAGTGAAGGGGCGGTTGAAATCGCCGACAGGATCGGATATCCCGTGGTCATGAAGATCATCTCCAATGATATTCTCCACAAAACCGACGCAGGCGGAGTGCAGGTGGAACTCGAAGATGCCTCCGAAGTGGGCCGGGCCTATGAACAGATCGTTGAAAATGCCCGGGACTACAACAAGGACGCTGTGGTAGACGGGGTGCTTGTCCAGAAGATGATTTCAAAGGGAAGAGAGGTGATCCTCGGTGTGAACCGGGACCCCCGGTTCGGGCATGCCATTATGTTCGGTCTCGGCGGTATTTTCGTGGAAGTTTACAAGGATGTGGCGTTCCGGATGGCGCCCATGGGAAGGAACGTGGTAAGACGTATGGTCAAGAGCATCACGGGGTACCCGATCCTTGCAGGAATGCGGGGAGAAAGCCCGGCGGATATCGAGACCGTGGAGAAGAATTTGGTCAGCCTGAGAGCCATGGTGGACAACCATCCGATTATCAAGGAGCTTGATATCAACCCCTTGTTCGTCCATGATGAAGGCGGCGGTACCACCGTGGCCGACGTGATTATCAAACTGGAAGAGCCGGAGGAATAGGATTTCAACGCTTTGTCCCGTTATACTGAGGGTGCCGGAAAAGCTCCGCGGGCTGGGAACAAAAGAGAGGGCCGCGGCCCTGAGCCGGTTTGCACGAACCAGTGTCATGATTTCAGGACAACGGACACGGCTTGTACCGGACCGGCTGGAAACAGGGGAAAACGGCCAGCCCCTTTGCTCAGACGGGGTGTGCTGGTCCCTTTCGCACAAGCGGGATTACGTGGCCGGGGTGGTTTCGGAAGTTCCTGCCGGCATCGATCTTGAGAAAATCAAGCCGGTCTCCCGGCGACTGTTTGAAAGGGTGGTCTGTGAGGCTGAAAGAGGGAGTTTCGAGTCGGACGACCCGGATGTTGCTTTCTTTCGGACCTTTACCGCCAAAGAGGCGGTGTTGAAGTGCATCGGTACAGGCCTTGCCGGACTGACGTATGTGAATGTCACGCGTGTGGTGAATGCCTGTACTATCGATCTTGAGTACCACGGGCGGAATTTTCGGGTGGAAAGCCTATGTTTTGACGGCCATATCGCCTCGGTGGTAAAAACAGAGGCGGAGCGGATCGACTGGCAGCTTGAATAAAAGTCAGGCTATAGAATCGATATCAGGAAGGAGGTTGTAAAAATGGCAGAGGGAAACGGTTTTGTGATGAGTGATCACTCTTCCGGTAAAGACGGTAACTCCGCAGGATTGCCCAAGGTGGATTTTTCAAGTTTCGTGCTGTCCCTGTATTCATCCGTGCTGGTGCAGCTCGGGCTTGTGGAGGAGCCGATAACCGGCAAAAAGGAGAAAGACCTGGCCCTTGCAAAACAGACCATCGATATGATGGCCATGATCAAGGAGAAAACGGTGGGCAACCTGGATACGGAGGAGGAGAATCTTCTGACCAACCTGCTTCATGAACTCCGGCTGGCCTATGTCGAGGCAAAGGGGTGAAAAAGAGGCTTTTTTCCCCGGCCAAGATCAACTGTTTTCTTTACGTAACCGGGAAAAGAGAGGACGGCAGGCATGAGCTTGTCTCTCTGATGGCCTGCATTGACCTGAACGATGAAATCCGTCTTGAACTTGTTGACAGGGAAACGGTATCCGTTGCCTGCAGTCATCCGGCCGTACCGGAAGATGAATCCAATCTGGCTGCAATGGCGGCATCCCTGTTTTTCAAAAGATGGCACCCGCCTGGAAAAAGGGCAGGCGTCCGGATTGAAATTGAAAAGCATATTCCCGTCGGGGCGGGACTCGGAGGAGGCAGCAGCAACGCGGCCACCGTCCTCTCCGGGTTGAACGATGAATGCGGCCGCCCGTTCTCCCGGGAAGAACTCATGGAGATGGGTGCATCCCTTGGTGCAGACGTTCCGTTTTTTCTTCTTGAATCTCCGGCATTGGCCACTGGGGACGGTACCAGGCTTGAGAATGTGAATGTGGATCTGCCCGTCCATGTGATCTTACTCTATCCGGGAGTGGCCGTGTCCACCGGGCGGGTGTATAAAAATGTGGATTTGAATTTGACAAAAAAAAGAAAAATTGATATAGACCTTCTTTTGGATTCAGGCTGGAAAGATGGACAGGTGGATGTGCTGGATTGCCTTGGGAACGACCTTGAGAATCCTGCCTGTACAGTTTATCCGGAACTGGAATCCGTCAGGGAAAGACTTGAGTCCGCTATGCCCGTGCCGGTTCATATGACCGGGAGCGGCTCTTGTTTTTTTGCACTGTTTTCTGATTCGAAACAGGCAAAAAGTGCGTACGACCGGTTTTGTGAAAACGGAAAAACGGATAACGACAGAGTGTATTTGACTCGTGTTGTCCGGTGAGTTGACTATGGGAACGGGGTTTTTCTGCTGGGGCGTCGTCAAGTGGTAAAGACACAGGGTTTTGATCCCTGCATTCAGAGGTTCGAATCCTCTCGCCCCAGCCAAATTAGGACTATTTGCAATCGAGAAGCATTATGGAAGGATTATCAATTTTTGCGGGGAAATCAAACCCCGTAATCGCGGAAAGAATTTCGGATTATCTTTCAAAGCCGCTGGGAAAGTTAAAGGCGAATTCCTTCAGTGACGGGGAAATCCAGGTCGAAATCCAGGAGAACGTCAGAAAACAGGAAGTCTTTGTTATTCAATCCACCTGCAATCCGGTGAACCGGAACCTGATGGAACTGCTTTTGTTGATTGATGCGTTCAGGCGGTCTTCCGCAAGCCGCATCAATGCGGTAATTCCGTACTACGGATATGCCCGCCAGGACAAAAAAGTGGAACCGCGGGTGCCGATCAGCGCCAAGCTGGTGGCGGATCTTTTGACCAATTCCGGGGTCAACCGGGTGATCACACTGGATCTTCATGCCGGACAGATTCAGGGATTTTTCGATATCCCTGTGGACAATCTGTATGCCGCTCCCGTGATCATAGAAAATCTCCGGACCCAATTTTCCGCAGAGGATATCGTAGTGGTCTCCCCGGATGCGGGAGGAGTCGAGCGTGCACGGGCTTTTGCCAAGCGTCTGCATGCCGGTCTTGCCATCGTGGACAAGCGCAGGAACGCGCCCAACCAGGCTAAGGCAATGGCAATCATCGGAGATGTGAAAGACAAGGTTGCCATCGTCCTGGATGATATGGTGGATACGGCCGGCACACTCACTGAGGCGGCAATGGTGCTAAAGGAAAAAGGGGCCAAAGAGGTGCATGCCTACTGTACCCATCCGGTGTTGTCCGGACCGGCCGTGGACCGGATCGAAAATTCGGATCTGTCAACGCTTGTGGCCACGGATACCATACCGCTTTCGGAAAAAGCGGAGCAATGTGATAAAATCAAAACCCTTTCTGTAGCCAATTTAATCGGAGAGGCGATTATTCGTAGTTACCGGGGGGATTCGGTGAATTCGCTGTTCATATAACGGTCATAATGTACAGCATCACACCGAATCACGAAACTTGAATGAGGGAGTTTCTTGTCTCTTGTTTCCAGTTTCAAGTTTCTTGTAAAAACGCATGTAATGCAAGGCGCATGAATAAATGCAGCCATGGAGGATAAAACGTTGGATTTAATTGATTTAAAAGCAAAAGCGAGAAAAGAAAAAGGAAAGAGTGCGGTTCGCTCTTTGAGAAGACAAAAGAAGGTTCCCGGTATCGTATATGGTCCCAAGATGGATCCGTTGATGCTGTCTGTCGAGATGCCTGATCTTGATAAAGTTGTCAGGGAAAACGGATATTCAGGAGTTTTCATCAAACTTTCCGTTGAAGGAGACAGGAAGAAAGCAAGGACGGTGATGCTGAGAGAGGTACAGACGGATACGTTCGCCATTGACTATTTTCATGTGGATTTTCAGG
>CAYFVA010000129.1:0-6284 GCA_964346265.1 uncultured Desulfobacterales bacterium | reverse complement strand
GCTTGTCAAGAAAAATCCTTCAGGCATAGCTGTGAAGCCCGGACAGGAAATAATTAACGCCGAAATAGGTGAAGAGAACCGCCATAAAGCCGACTATGGATACCCACGCGATCCTTTTGCCGTGCCACCCCCTCATCATTCGAAGATGAAGAAGCGTGGCGTAAACAAACCAGGTGATCAATGACCAGGTCTCTTTGGGATCCCAGGACCAGTAGCTTCCCCATGCTGAATTGGCCCACACGGCACCGGTAATAATCCCGATGGTGAGAAACAGGAAGCCGAATACGATCATCTGGTATGTCAACTCGTCGATAACAGCCGGGACAGGCAGGTTTGCCAAAAGGCCGCTCTGGTCCGTACTTTCCGGCCGTATCAGATACATGGTGCTGAGGCCGAAGGCCACGGCGAATCCGGCATATCCGAGAAAACAGGTAATCACGTGAGCAATCAGCCAGTTGCTCTTCAAGGCGGGGATCAACGGGCTGATTTCACTTTCCATGCCCGGAGCGAGGGAGGCGTAGGCAATGGCGAGAAAGATCAAGGGAGTGGCAAAAACCCCCACAATTCTTTCCTTGTACTTGTACTCCACAAACAGGTACAGAAGACAGACAGTCCAGGAAAAAAACACCAGGGATTCATACATGTTGGAAAACGGGGCATGGCCGTATCCCATTTGATACGACTCCACCCATCTGAGCAGGATGCCCGCCGTGTTCATGATAAATCCGGCAACAAGAACAACCAGGCCCGCTTTGTACAATATTCCTTTTTTAAAGGACCAGGCACCGATATAAAAGACGGAAGCCGCCGCATACACAAAGGTGGTTACAGATAGTAGTAATGAACTTGTCATGATGGTATCGACTCCTTTATTTCAGTGGCCAATTTTTCAATTCTCAGTTTCATGCTCTGACTGTTTCGATTTGCAGTACCTGCTATTGATACTTCACAAACCGGATTGCGTTTACGACTCACTTCCACCATAACGCTCTGATGGGACATGAAAAACGTGACGAAACAACCGGCGATCATCAGTATGAAACCGACATATACATACGGAACACCCGGATCTTTTGCCACCTGCAGGCCGGTGTAATATGTCTTTTCATAATCCTTCACCGAAAGAACAAGATCGCCTTGACGCATTTTATCAAAAGTGGGGAATCTGACCGGAAGCATAATCTGCTTTCCCTGGTCATCATCGCCTTTTTTCAGAATTCCGGTAAAGGCTTCTCCGACGGCATGTCCCCTGAAACTGTAATTCGGATGAAATCCGGCCAATTCAAAAGTGCCCCCGCCTTCGGGAAGCTGTATACTCTCCCCCTTTTCCACCTGCCTTGTATAGACCATCCCGCTTTCCGGACTCTCGATTTTCAGTACAAGATTGTCTGCTGAAGAGGTACCGTAACTGGACTGGTATATCTTGTATCCTTCAAAAGAAAGCGGGTGGTTGACAAGGATATCAGAGGTGAGAACCTCTTTTCCCTCTTTTATGATGGTCAGATTCGAGCGGAACTCCTCAGGCATGCCCGTATCATAAAAAGAGACGTCGAACGAGTTGCACTTTATGGAAAACCCCAGGTCATGATGCTGCTGTTTGCCTGAAATCGCAAAGACACTGCTCTTTTCTCCTTCATCCAGTCTCATATTGCCGGATACACCCAGTATCCCGCCGATCAAACCGCCGATCAGCAGAAGCAGTATGCTCGCATGAACCACATAAGCGCCGATCCGGGTCCACCTGTTTTTTTCGGCATAAAGGCCGACACCGGAATCCGTGGGGTTTTCCGAAACAAAAGAGAACTTTTTCCCGAGCACTTGCTTGATAGCGGGAAGCAATCGTTCCATGTCCTCATTTGCCTCAAATACCACCTTGTTTTTAAGTTTCCTGTATCGTTCCGGTTTGAACGGAATCTGTCCGGGAAAAATGATTTTCCATTTGGCCCTGAGCCTGTCAATGGAACAGACCACAATGTTGACGGCCAAAAGTGCCAGAAGCGTCAGGAACCACCATGCGTTGTACATGTCAAACACGCCGAGCACGGAAAACAGTTTATACAGGGACTCACCGTAATTTTGAAAATAGAATGCAGGAGATGAATTCTGGGGAATGATGGTTCCGATTATGGAGGTCGCCGCCAGCAGAACCAGGAGAACCACCGTCAGCTTCACCGCCGTAAAGAACCGCCAGATCCGTTTCAAAAATGAACTGTCAGATTTGTTTTGCGCCATATCAATACCCTTTGGATAATAAAACAGGGTGCCTCTTTGCAAGCGCCCCCTGTTTGTATGGATGTTTTTTCAATCACCACATCTTATAATTTTCAGACCGGGTGCCATACACCCGGCACTCACCGCCAACAATGAAAACACTTCCGTGTTTCTTTCCTTGACCGCCCCACGGCTTTCAAGGACAAACCACCCGGTTTGCGGATGGTTGTTGACTTCTAAAATCCAATATTTATACCAGATCAGTGATACAATCGCAAAACTTTTTCATCAATGTAGTACCCGGGGATGGTTTACACGGTTCAGTCCGGGGGGACGAACCGGGGCGAGACGAAGGCAAGGCGGAGATTGTGGAGAAAAACTTTCAGCTGTTTTTCTTTCTTCTGTCTCCGCCCTTGCGCCTGTCATTTCGATAGGAAAGGGAGACAATGACACCGCTCCTTACACTCTGCCGCCTGTCGTATTTCTTTTTGCGCCGGTCTTTCTGCCTTCTTCGGGGGTAAGGGTTCTCTGTTCTTTTGGGAAGCCTGCCGACCCTGTCGGTATTGGGAACCGTGTCATCAGTAATCGGTATGTTTTTGTATAGGATGTTCATGGCCGAACCTGCCGTTATAATTTCTTCCTATGGCTCTCCTTTTTACGTAACAGATCGTCCCTTTGATCGAAAACTTTAATTCTGCCTCCCGGTCTCTTCTATGAACCGGTTGATCCTCAGAAAAGGCACATAAAGAAGATCATGCTCTTTTATGTGATCCGTAAGCCAGTCCCTCAACTCCCTGATATTTTCATAAGTCAGGTTGTCCTTGTCTTCGGAAACGACCCGCCTCATACTGATGGTATGTTTTGTAAAAACCTGGTGTTCACCGGAATGAAGTTCAAGTTCCGGGTATTTGTTTTCCCGCAAAATTTCCTCTTCCCGTTGAAAGTAATACTTCGCATATTCGTTAATCTCGGAAATCATGTTGGCACATTCTTTTGCTTCCGCATCGTTTTGTTTCAAATCGAGCAGCGCATTGAAAAGGGCAAACATTTTTTTCTGCAGATCGTCTATCTCCCTGATATCCACACCGAGATCTTCTGTCCATTCAAATTTTTCCATTTTTTCCATTATATTCTCCAACCTATCCGTTATAATTTATATTCTTCCGCCTGCTGCAAAACGTGTAAAAGTTTTACATGTATATTGTCAAACCCGCCGTTCGACATGATCAAAAGCAAATCGCCTTTTCGGGCCGTCTCTTTCATATATTCGACAATCCCATCGGTTCTGGTAAAATAATAAGCACTCACGCCCAGTTGTGAAATATCCGAAACCAGTTTTTTTGCACAGATTCTTTCATCTGTGGGAATTTTTTCAATGGCGGAGGGCTCTTTAATACACACCATGTCTGCATTCAAAAAGGCTCGCGGGTATTGTTCCTGGAAAATTTTCCGCATGCTGGTGTTGGTTCTCGGTTCGAATATGGCGATCACCCTGCCCTCCTTGTAAAAGGGTTTGACCGCATTAACGGTTTCCCTGACAGCGGTGGGATGATGGGCAAAGTCATCCATGACTGTGATGCCGTTTTTCACCCCCCGGATCTCCTGCCGCCTTTTGATACCGGAAAATGTTTTCATGGATTTTTTCAGCATTTCTGCCGGGCATCCGATTTCCTCGAGGGTACAGGCTGCGGACAGGATATTGTTCATGTTGTGCATTCCTATCAGTTTGGTTTCCATACCTATTTTTCCGTGATCTCGGGAGACAATCTGAAACCCGGCCGCACCAGACCCTGCTTCATATTGATCATATGATACATCTGCTTCTTTGTGTCCGAATGTTTTCAACCGGCAGCGGGCGGCTCCGATAATTTCGTTGACATTCGGCTCTGAAATCGGGGCGACCAGTAGCGATTCCGGGGAAAGTTTCCGGAAGAACTCTTGAAACACATGCTTGACATGATTCAGGTCGGCAAATATGTCGGCATGATCAAACTCGATACCGGTGACAATGGTGATGAAAGGATCATAGTGCATGAATTTGGGCCCTTTGTCAAAAAAGGCCGTGTCATACTCGTCTCCTTCAATCACGAAATATTCTCCCCCTCCCAGGCGATAGCTCGAATCGAAATTTTTGAGGATGCCGCCGATCAGAAAAGACGGATCCATTCCGGCCTCATACAGCAGCCAGGCCATAATGGAAGCAGTGGTGGTTTTCCCGTGGGTTCCGCTGACCAGTATCACCTTTCTGTCCTGCACGAAAAAGTGATTGATCGCCCCGGGCATGGAAAGATACGGAACAGATTCCTCCATTACCCTGACAGCTTCACAATTGTCTCTTCTGACAGCGTTTCCGATAATCACAAGATCCGGCCCGTAATCCAGGTTGCGTTCATTGTACCCTTCAAACAGACAAATCCCCTTCTCCCTAAGAAAATCACTCATGGGCGGATATACATTCTGATCGGAACCGGTCACTTCATACCCTTTGTCTTTCAGCATACAGGCAAGGGTCCCCATGCCGGTTCCGCATGCCGCAATCAGGTGAATTTTCCGGACCGTCATTGACTGATTCCCGCAAGTACCTCGGATGCCGCCTGAATCGTCAGATCAATATCTTCATCCGTATGAGCGGTTGATGTAAAAATGGCCTCGAACTGGGAAGGCGCAAGATAAATCCCTTTTTCCAGCATGCCGTTATAGTACGCTGCAAAAGTTTCCAGATCGGATTTTTTGGCATCTTCAAAACTGTTCACCTCAGCGGAGTTGAAAAAGACTCCGGCCATGGCTCCGGCCATGGACACGGATACACTGATGCCTGCATCTTCGGCCGCCTTTTTGATCCCGTTGACAAGCCTTGCGGTTTTGTTGTTAAGCTCGTCAAACACCCCGTCCTTGCGCAATTCTTCAAGAGTTGCGATCCCTGCAGCCATGGCAAGGGGATTTCCGGAAAGGGTGCCCGCCTGGTACACATCTCCCCGGGGCGCTATTCTGTCCATAATTTCACCGGCTCCGCCGTATGCACCAACAGGCAGACCACCGCCGATCACTTTGCCGAAACAGGTCAAATCCGGCCGGATCCCGAACAAGCCCTGGGCACAGCCGGACGACACCCTGAACCCGGTCATGACTTCATCGAATATCAAAAGACTTCCGTGTTCCGAGGTCTGCTCGCGCAGTTCTTCAAGAAACCCCTTGTGCGGCATGACCATTCCCATATTTCCGGCAACGGGTTCGACAATGACACACGCCACCCGGTCCCCTTTTTCCTTCATAACGGATTTGAAGCCTTCAATGTCGTTATACTTCAGGGACAGAGTGTTGGTGATGATCTCCTTTGGAACACCGGGAGTGCCCGGAATATCCAAGGTCGCCACGCCGGACCCGGCCGCCACCAGCAGCGTGTCCCCGTGTCCGTGATAACACCCGTCGAATTTGATGATGATGTCTCTTCCGGTATAGGCCCGGGCCAGCCTTACCGCACTCATGGTGGCTTCCGTGCCGGAATTCACGAACCTGACCTTCTCAACGGACGGGACCATTTCCGTCACCGTCCGGGCGAGGATGGTTTCAAGTTCCGTAGGAGCGCCGAAACTGGTACCCTGCTTCAGCACCTTCTCCACCTGCTCGATCACAGAAGGATGCCGGTGGCCGAGGATCAAAGGCCCCCAGGAAAGCACGTAATCAATGTAGCTGTTCCCGTCGACGTCCTTCATACGAGCGCCCTGGGCACTTTCAATAAACAGCGGCCTTCCCCCGACCGAACTGCAGGCCCTGGCAGGAGAATTCACTCCGCCCGGTATATACTGCTCCGCATCCCTGTACATTTTTTCCGACTTCGAATTATCCATGATCCATCCCTTTTCCATTATTGTATCTAAAATTCTGTATTTTTATAAAACTGTAAGTATATCAAACAGAGGATTTAACGGTCAATATATTAAAAAAATCGTTGACACTATTCTGGATCACTGGTATTTATTTGCCTGTTTCAAATAAAGGGCCGTTAGCTCAATTGGCAGAGCAACTGACTCTTAATCAGTAGGTCCGGGGTTCGACCCCCTGACGGCCCACCA
>CAYFVA010000128.1:3625-6286 GCA_964346265.1 uncultured Desulfobacterales bacterium | reverse complement strand
CTCCTTTTTGTTCTTTGAACCACTTTTCAAGACGGATGAGCCCCTCCCGGGTCGATATCTTCGGCTCATACCCGAGATCCGACTTTGCCCTGGAAATATCGAACCAGTGGGAGGTGGCCAGTTCTTTTGCCACAAACCGGGTCATGGGGGGCTCGCTTTGGATCCGGAACAGTCCGTACACCATTTCCAGAATCCAGCCTGCAAGATATGCGGTTTTTGCGGAAATCCGTCCCTGTATCGGCTCAAGTCCGGCCGCCTCCAGAAACGCATCCGCCATCTCCCATTTGGATACCGGTTCATCATTGCTGATAAAGTAGATATTGCCGGACAAAGAGGGATTTTGGGCCAGCCGTTTTGCGGCAAGCACATGGGCCTCCGCTGCATTGTCCACATACACCGTGTCCACAAGGTCATCGGTTCGGCCGATCTTTTTGAGTTTCCCGGCCCTGCTGATAATGCCGGGCACCAGGTGCGTGTCCTCCGGCCCCCAGATCAGATGGGGCCGGAGAATTATACCGGGAAGGCCGTTTTCCGCCGCTTTGATCACGATCTTTTCCGCAATGGCCTTGGTTTCCGGATAATAGCCGCAGTATTTTTCCGGGTACGGAACGGTTTCATCCACCCCCTCCATGTCCGTACCGTCAAACACCACACTGGGTGAGCTGGTGTAAACAAACCGGTCCACCTTGTTTTCCATACAGGCGTTCACCAGATTCCGTGTACCCAGAACATTGGGCTGGTAAAAATCCTCCCGGCTTCCCCAGACACCGGCCCGGGCCGCCACATGAAAAACCGTATCCATGCCGGCAGCCGCCTGGTTCACGGTTTCACGGTCACAAATATCTCCCTGAATCTGACGCACCAAAAGGCTGTCCAGTTCCGGGTACCGGTTTCTGGAAAGAGACGTAACACTGATCCCGTTTTCAATCAGGTTTTTCACAACCGCTTTGCCCAGGAATCCGCCCCCTCCTGTGACAAGCGCATTTTCAAAAGGTTTCGGCAATTCAATTGATCCTTTTTTGGAACGGTCCTGCCAAAAAAAATTCCTTTGCGTTCAGACATTGGTCCATGTAAAATAGCATGATTTTTACAATATAATAAAAGAGACATCAATGAAAGTAAAAGAAAAAGTCCTCTGCGTGAAAAGAAATGACCTGCCTGAAGCCTGGGTTTACCCCAGAAGTATCGTAAAGAATGATGCGGACCGGTTTTTTGAAACCTGCGCCGCTCTCAACGCCGAATTTAAGGAGCGGGGCGAGGTGGAAACGGATTCGTCCTACAAACAGATTATCCCGTATGTTGTCCTGCAGAGTTCCGATCTTTCATATACCGCCGTTTACCAGAGAAAAGGAGGGGAAAAACGGCTCACCGATCTTTGGTCCATCGGCATCGGCGGCCATATCAACCCGGTGGACGGGGAGGATGCCGGCCCATCGTTTAAAGACCTCATCCAGGCCGGCATGATGCGCGAACTTGACGAAGAGTTCAAAGAACGGCCCTCCGGGGATACCCCGGTTTTCCTCGGCACCATCAACGAGGACCGCACCGAGGTGGGATCGGTTCATATCGGGGCCGTATTCCGGATTCTCACGGAAAACCGCCCCGCATACACCCCGGGAGAGGAGCTCAAGGATTTCAAGTGGATGCCCACCTCCCGGGTTCACACGCTGAACCTTGAGCTCTGGTCCGTATTCGCCCTCAGGCTCATTCAACAATAAACCGGTCCACGATTTCGTTGAGTTTGGCCGCCATCTCCTTGAGTTCGCCGGCCCGGTTCTGAACCTGGCTGCTGTTCTCGGAGATGTTGGTGGATGCGGTGTTGACCTCTGCGATATCCTTGGAAATGTCATTGGCCACCCCGGAGCTTTCCGCCACGTTCTGATTGACTTCCTGGATTCCGGAAGAGAGCTGCTCCACATTGGTGGAGATTTCCCCTGTGGCTGAAGACTGCTCTTCAATGGCAGAGGCGATGGAGCTGACGATCTCCTGGGTGCTGCCGATGGCAGAGGTGACCTCGGTAATCGATTCCGCAGTCTGACCGGAGACGTTCTGGATATTATCGATCTGGGACTTGATATCTTCCGTGGCTTCCGAGGTCTGACCGGCAAGCGCCTTGATCTCGTTGGCCACAACAGCGAACCCCTTTCCGGCTTCCCCGGCCCGGGCCGCCTCGATGGTGGCGTTCAGCGCCAGAAGGTTCACCTGCTCGGATATATCCGAGATGGTTTCCACGACTTTGCCCACTGAATCAGCCGCTTTTTTGAGCTCCTTCATCTGATCGGATGCAGCGCCTGTTTTCTGCCCGGCCTCTTCGGATATGCTTCTCGCTTTTTCGGCATTGGAGGCGATCTCGCTTATGGTGGAATTCATCTCTTCCGCCGCAGAAGCCACCATGTTGGCATTGCTGGACGACTCTTCCATGGAAGCGGCCACACTGGTCAGACTGGAACTCATCTCTTCGGCCGCAGTGGCGACACTGTCCGCTTTGTCAGACATGGACTGCACCTCATGGGTCATCTCATCGGAGATGCCGGAGAGCTCGTTGGAAGACCGGTCCACGTTGGAAGACTCCCGGGCCAAGTTTTTGATCATTGTCTGCAGATTTTCCAGGAACACGTTAAACCACTTGGCAAGCTCGCCGAGTTCGTCCTTTGAATCGAT